>URYT01000001.1 GCA_900552185.1 uncultured Collinsella sp.
CGGTGCGTGCGAGTCTCATCGGAACCGTGGAGCCCGTCTCGGCGACCATCACCAGCGCCGTTATGCTGGGCACGGTGTTTTTGCCGACCGACCTTATCGGCTTTGCCATGATCATCGTGATGATGTTCCTCACGGTGTAGTTGACGCCGCCGCCAAGACAGAAAAGGTGTTGTGCCGCATTTTCGCCAATTGATGTCCGTGTCTGGAGTTTAGCTGTCGATGCTCAAAATGCCATAAACTAGTAACGTTATGGACTTTTTCATTGCGACTCAATTGCGAGGATTTCTTTATGGCTGGTAATCACTTTAAGGGCGGCGATAGCGGCCGTCCTGCAGTTCCGCCGCGTCCGAACGGGGCTGGTAAGGCCGGCACGCCGGGCGGCGCTGGACAGGGCGGTTCCGGTAAGCGCGTGTCCCCGGGCGAGACGGCGATGTTTACCGCTCTGTACGAGCAGTCTCAAAAGGCAAAAAAGACCGGCCGTGCAAGAGGGAATGTCTTTGCGGGCGGTGCAACCTCCACGTCGCAGCCGAGCGGGGCTCCTTCGATACCTGCGAACAACGCAGGTGCTGCCAACGCCGCGAATACCGCCGGCAACGTTAATGCCGGCAAGGCCGCCAACAATACTCCCTCTTCCGGTGGCGCGGGGCTTACAGGTAACCTTGGCACGATTTACACCGGCGCCTCCGAGACTGGCACGTTCGCCCGCCTGGATGATAGCGGTGCCGAGTTTGCGGGCTCGGGTTCCAAGGAAGATTATTACGATTTTGGCTTGAACTACGGTAGCGACGCTTCGTCGAGTTCGACCTCTGACGGTCTGGTCCGTCATCGCCATCGCAAGGGCGAGCGCAAAAAGCGTCACACTGGCGCCATTATTGCCGCTGTGGTCGTGGTGCTTCTCGTTGCGCTTGGCGCAAGCGGCTTTATGCTGCTTAACTCGGCAAAGACCGTAAAGAGCGAAGCGAAGGAGGCTGTCGAGATTGTCGGTGGCCTTAAGGACAAGGTCACGTCGGGCGATTTTTCGACGCTGCCTGACGACGCGAAGAAGATCGATGAGCTCTGCGACAGCATGAAGGCGGAGACTTCGAGCCCGCTGTGGACGGCGGCATCGTTTATCCCGGTGTATGGCAGCGATATCAATGCGGCCCGCACCATGATTGACGCCCTGTCCGATGTCTCGAGCAATGCGCTGGTTCCCATGGCCGATAACCTTTCGCAGGCTACGCCCGGCAAGCTGTTCCAGGACGGCATGATTAACGTGTCCGCGCTGCAGGCGGTCGCCGATTCGCTTTCCAGCAGCTCGAAGGTGTTCAAGAGCGCCAACGAGAAGGTCCAGGGCATTGGCGATACTCATATTTCCCAGGTGACCGAGCTGGTCGATAAGGCCAAGGACGGCTTTGCCACCCTCAACGGCGCGGTTGACGCGGCGGAGAAGGTCGCCCCCGTCCTTCCCCAGATGCTCGGCGCCAACGGCCAGACGCGCAACTACCTTGTGTACGCCATGAACAACGTCGAGATTCGTGCTTGCGGCGGCTTTGGCGGTTCGCAGGGCCTGATTTCGGTCGCTGACGGCCAGATGTCGATTGGCGAGTTTGTTCCCCGCATTGGACTCAGTGAGGATGAGGCAGTCGAGAGCGTCGACGAAGAGGATGAGGCGCTGTTCGGCAACCACAGTAACCTGTACAACTCGGGCAATACCTATTCGCCTGATTGGCCCCGCAACTCGCAGCGTGTCGCCGCGCTGTGGAAGTCCCAGTATGGACAGGACGTTGATGGCGTCATCGGTATCGACCCGGTGTTCCTGCAGTATCTGCTGGGCCTGGTCGGTAA
Source organism: uncultured Collinsella sp. (assembly GCA_900552185.1). Classification (GTDB taxonomy): domain Bacteria; phylum Actinomycetota; class Coriobacteriia; order Coriobacteriales; family Coriobacteriaceae; genus Collinsella. The sequence continues at coordinate 1,828 of URYT01000001.1, forward strand.
TGTCTCGCTGCCCGACGGAACGGTTGTCGACGGCACCAACGCCGCAAAGGTCCTCATGCACGATGTGTACTGGAACTATCCGGTCGAGGAGTCGGACGGCATCTTTGCATCCGTCGCCAGCGCTGCCTTCGACAAGATTCTTGGCGGTATCGGCGATGTCGATGTTGCGAAGCTTGTCAGCGCCGTTGAGCGCGGTGCCGAAGAGGGCCGCCTGATTGCTTGGATGAGAAACGATGATGAGCAGAATGCCATCAAAGAGACGGGCATTGACGCTTCGCTGCCCGATCCGGATGACCCGAGTGCCGATCCCGTTGCCGGCGTTTACTTTAACAACCTGAGCTTCTCCAAGCTCGACTGGTATCTGAACGCCGACACGCAGATTGGCCAGGGCGTGAAGAACGGCGACGGCACGTGCTCCTATCGCATCACCGTTACCCTGACGAACATCATGACGCAGGAGGAGGCTGGCAAGCTGCCCGACTACGTTGCGGCGAGCGCACCCGACGCCGCACGTGACGACGAGCGTCTGAATGTCTCGTTGTTTGCCCCGACGGGCGGCAACATTACTGATCTGACCGTCGAGGGCACCCAGTTTGGTCTTGGCGCCGCTACGTGGCATGGAATCCCCTTCTATTCGGGCACCGTTGACCTGCATGCTGGCGAGACGACGACGATCACGTATACGCTGACCACGTCGGCCGAGGCGGGGGACAAGCCGCTTACGCTGCGTCAGACTCCTACATGCCAGGCGGCTCGCGACAGCGCGTCGGCGTAGGGTTTTTCTGGTAGCGCAGATAATCGAGTACCATTTTGGGGCGGACAGGCAATCTGTTCGCCCCTATTTTGTAAGGAGAGCGCATGAAGTACTTTGGCACCGACGGCTTTCGCGGTGAGGCCAACGTTGGGCTGACGGTAGAGCACGCTTATAAGATTGGCCGTTTTGTGGGCTGGTATTACGGTGCCAACCGCGAGCGCAAGGCACGCGTGATCGTGGGCAAGGACACGCGTCGTTCGAGCTACATGTTCGAGGCGGCGCTGGTGAGCGGCCTGGTCGCGAGCGGTGCGGACGCCTATATACTGCACGTGATCCCCACGCCGGGCGTAGCGCATCAGACCGTGGAAGGCTGCTTCGATTGCGGCATCATGATCAGCGCGAGCCACAACCCGTTTTGCGATAACGGCATTAAGCTTGTCAACAGCGACGGCTTTAAGATGGACGAGGACGTACTGGAGCTCATCGAGGACTATATCGATGGCAAGAGTGAGGTGCCGCTGGCCACGGGCAACCACATCGGCGCCACGGTGGACTACATGCAGGGCCGCAACCGCTACATTGCTTCGCTCATCGCCAGCGCGAACTTTTCGTTGCAGGGCGTCAAGATCGGTATCGACTGCGCCAACGGTTCGGCTTCCTCGGTTGCCAAGCCGGTGTTCGACGCGCTGGGCGCCGACGTGCGCGTGATCAACGCCGCGCCCGATGGCTTTAACATCAACGTCGACTGCGGCTCCACGCATATGGAGCGCCTGCAGCGCCATGTGGTGGAGCAGGGCCTGGACGTGGGCTTTGCCTATGACGGCGATGCCGATCGCTGCTTGGCCGTGGACGAGCGCGGTCGCGTGGTAGACGGCGACCAGATCCTGTACGTGTGCGGCGTGTATCTGAACAAGCACGGGCGACTCTCGGGCGGTACCGTGGTGCCGACGATTGCCAGCAACTTTGGCCTGGTCAAGTCGCTGGAGCTTGCCGGTCTGAGCGTCGTGACCAGCGGCGTGGGCGACCGTCACGTGTATGCCAAGATGCGCGAGGGCGGCTACAGCCTGGGCGGCGAGCAGACGGGCCATACGATCTTTGGCGATATCGAGCGCACGGGCGACGGCATTATGACCTCGCTGCGCGTGATGGAAGTGATTCGTGCCGAGCGCGAGACACTCTCGCAGCTCACGGCTCCGTGCAAGCTGCTGCCGCAGGCGCAGGTGGCCGTGCACGTGGCGGACAAGGACGCCGCGCTCGAGAACATGGGTGTGCAGAACGCCATCGCCGAGGCCGAGGCCGCGCTCGCAGGCGAGGGCCGCGTGCTCGTACGCAAGAGCGGAACCGAGTCGGTTATCCGCGTGCTGGCCGAGGCGCCCGACCAAGCATCCGCCGATGCCGCCATGAAGCGCATCGCCGCCGCGCTGGAAGCTCTGTAAGGTAGTCATTGGGGACGTTCTTAAACGACTAGGTGAAAAGGGGGGGCGCTGCGGATTGGTTCCGCGGCGTCCCCTTTGCGTTGGCGCGTCGGTTATGCCTTACAGCTCGTAGAGCGTGGTGAACTTGTCCTGCAGGTAGCTGCAGTAGTAGCGGGCATCGAACGCCATGCCGCACGCGCCCTTGATGAGCTCCGGCGCGTCCTTGGCGCGGCCCCACTGCCAAATGTGCTCGCCCAGCCAGGCGCGGACAGGTGTCAGGTCGCCGCTCGCGCAGGCGCCGTTAAGGTCGACACCGTCGCGGCACATGGCCGGCACAAACATGGCATCGTAGGCACTGCCCAGCGCATACGTGGGGAAGTAGCCAAACGAGCCGCCGCTCCAATGCGTATCCTGTAGGCAGCCGTGCGTGTCGTCGGGAACGGGAATGCCCAGGTACTCATCCATAAAGCGATTCCAAAGCGCGGGGATGTCCTTGGCCGTGGCCTCGTCGGCAAACAGCATGCGCTCGATCTCGTAGCGCACCATAACGTGCAGCGGATAGGTGAGCTCGTCGGCCTCGGTGCGGATCAGCGAAGGCTGCGCGATGTTCACGGCGTGGTAGAGCGTGTCCTCGTCGACGTCGCCGTAGACCTCGGGTGCGTGGCGGCGCAGCACCTCGAGCAGCGGTCCCATAAAGGCACGGCTGCGGCCCACGGTGTTCTCGAAAAAGCGGCTCTGGCTCTCGTGGATGCCCATGGAGGTGCCACCCTCAAGACAGGTGCGCGCATAGGCAGGATTGACGCCCAGCTCGTACATGGTGTGCCCCGCCTCGTGGATGATGCTGTAGACGTTGGAGATGCAATCGTCCTCGTAGATGTGTGTTGCGATGCGCGCGTCACCCACGGCAAAGCCCTCGCTAAACGGGTGCTCGGTAAAGGCAAGCGTGGTGTCGTCCAGGTTCAGGCCGACGAGCTTCATCAGGTCGAAGCTCATGGCGCGCTGGGCGGCCTCGGGCACGCGGGCGTGCAAAAAGTCGGCATCGGGCTGCTGGCCGCGCTCGCCGATGGCGTGCACGAGCGGCACGACCGTCGCCTTGACCTCATCGCAAAACGCATCGAAGCTCTTTGCGGAAAGGCCGCGCTCGTACTGGTCGAGCCAAACGTCGTATGGGTCGCGCTGGGGGTCCATGAGCTCGGCCTGATGCTTAAGTTGGGCGACGATTCTATCCACATAGGGCTCAAAGCTCGCCCAGTCATTGGCCGTCTTGGCCTTGTGCCACACGGCATCGGCCTCGCAGGTGAGCCTGGTCCAGGCCTCGGCCTCCTCGGTGGGGATGACGCTTGCCTCGCGCTGGTCGCGGCCGAGCACACGGATCTCGTCGAGCAGCTGCGGGTCGTCTACGTGTCCGCCTGCAACCGTCTCGCGCGCTAACGAGCGTACGAGCTCAACGGACTTCTCGCTGGTCAGCAGCTTGTGATGCTCGCCGGCAAGCGTGCCCATGGCGTCGGCACGGGCGGTAGCGCCGTTGACAGGAGCGATCGTCGCTCCATCGAACTCGGCAATCTTGAGCAGGTACTCACGAGTCCACAGCTTGCCCTCGAGTTTGCGGAACTTTTTGACGGCCTTGTCGACTTTAGCGGCCTTGACGCCCTTGGCGGCCTTTGCCACGGCGGCCTTGGCCTTCTTATCGAGTTTCTTTCCCATACCGTATCCTTAATCTCGCAGGCCGAGCGCCGCAGGCGGGTGCGCGGCCAGTTTGCACAGCTACCTGCCTTGTACCCAGCGCGAACAAAACGGAACGCGGCGATGCGCTCGCGAAATGTGTTATCCTATAGCCCAATGCGTTGACGGAGAGGGTTTTGCCCGCCGCGTCGCCGGCAAGAGAGGGAAGGTCATGGGCTGCAAGCCTTCCTGCGGTGGCAAGGGCCAAGCGTTCACTCCCGAGCAGCGACCTCAACGGGCACGCGGCCAGTGGCAGCAAAGTCCCAGTAGGGAAGCCGTGAGCCTCGCGACAAGAGGCACAGAGTGGGCGCGGCGGGCCAGACATCCGCCGGGTCAAACAAGGTGGTACCGCGGAATTCAACCGTCCTTGGGCAATGTACATGCCCGAGGGCGGTTTTTTTGTTACCGAACCGGGCCGCGCATCCGCAACATCGGGCGGCGTCAGCCGTCCCGGAGCGCGGATGTGCGAGAGACGAAAGGGAAGACATGAGTCTGATTGATGATCTGGTCAAACTCGAGGAAGAGGCCAAGGAGCTCGTCACTAGCGCTGACGACGCCGCCAAGCTCGAGGCCGCGCGCGTTGAGCTGCTCGGCCGCAAGGGCCGTATCACCGGCCTGATGCGCATGATGGGCAAGCTCGCTCCCGAGGATCGTCCCATGATGGGCAAACGCGCCAACGAGATGCGCCAGCTGATCGAGGGCATGCTCGACGAGCGCACCACCGAGATGAAGGCCGCCGCCCTCAAGCACGCACTCGAGCACGAGGCCGTCGACATCACGCTGCCGGGCATCCGTCCGCAGATCGGTCACCAGCACCTGATCAAGCAGATCATCGAGGAGGCCGAGGACATCTTCTGCGGCATCGGCTACACCGTCGAGTCCGGCCCCATGGTCGATACCTCCTACTACAACTTCACCGCGCTCAACGCGCCCATGGATCACCCGAGCCGCTCGGCTCGCGACACGTTCTATGTGGTCGACAACAACCCCGGCAGCGTCGCGCATCCCGAGGCTCACGCTCACGGCGAGTCCGACGTGCTGCTGCGCACCCAGACCTCGGGCGTGCAGATCCACACCATGGAGTCGCAGAAGCCGCCCATCTACATGATCTGCCCGGGCACCGTCTACCGTCCCGACACGGCCGACGCCTGCCACCTGCCGCAGTTCAACCAGATCGAGGGCCTGGTCGTCGACGAGGGTATCACCTTTGGCGATCTTAAGGGCACGCTCGACTACTTTGTTAAGTGCATGTTTGGCGAGGATCGCAAGACGCGCTATCGCCCGCATTTCTTCCCCTTCACCGAGCCTTCCTGCGAGGTGGACGTGAGCTGCCACGTCTGCGGCGGCAAGGGTTGCAACTTCTGCAAGCACAGCGGCTGGATCGAGATTCTGGGCTGCGGCATGGTCGACCCCAACGTCCTGATCAACTGCGGCATCGACCCCGAGAAGTACACCGGCTTCGCCTTTGGTATTGGCGCCGAGCGCGTCGCGGCACTGCGCTACGACTTGCCTGACCTTAGAACTCTCATGACTGGCGATATGCGCTTCTTGAATCAGTTCTAGGCTGCGGCTTGCCCAAGCACGGCACCTCGGCGCTCATTCGTCGCTTGCGTACCAAAGTACGCGGCGCTCCTCTTTCGGGCCGATCTGCCGCACTTGGACAACCCTCGCTTTGTAAGGAATGTTCACAAAGTTGAAGTTTCCACCTGCATCTCTTCGCAGGCTTTCAGTATGAAAGGAGAGCTAGATGCGTGTTTCTTACGACTGGCTCAAGACCATGATCGATATTCCGGAGGATCCCAAGACCCTTTCGGACGAATATATCCGTACCGGCACCGAGGTCGAGGCGATCGACACCGTGGGCGAGTCCTTCGACCACGTGGTGACCGCCCAGGTGCTCACCAAGACCCCGCACCCCGATAGCGACCACATGTATGTGTGCTCGGTCGACGTGGGTGACAAGAACCTCGACGCCGACGGCAACCCCGCCCCGCTGCAGATCGTCTGTGGCGCGCAGAACTTCGAGGCCGGCGACCACATCGTCACGGCAATGATCGGCGCTGTGCTTCCCGGCGACGTCAAGATCAAGAAGAGCAAGCTTCGCGGCGTCGTGTCCATGGGCATGAACTGCTCTGCGCGCGAGCTCGGCCTGGGCGGCGACCACTCCGGCATCATGATTCTGCCCGAGGACACGCCCTGCGGTATGCCGTTTGCCGAGTACGTGGGCTCGAGCGACACCGTGCTCGACTGTGAGATCACGCCCAACCGTCCCGACTGCCTGTCCATGATCGGCATGGCCCGCGAGACCGGCGCCATCTTCGATCGCGATTTCCACGTTGAGCTGCCCGCCATTAAGGCCGAGGCCGGCCGCGCGACCGACGACGAGCTTTCCGTCGAGATCGCTGACGAGGGCCTGTGCGACCGCTACGTTGCCCGCATCGTGCGCAACGTCAAGGTCGGCCCGTCGCCCGACTGGATGGTCAAGCGCCTCAACGCCCTGGGCGTGCGTCCGCACAACAACATCGTCGACATCACCAACTATGTGATGATGCTCACCGGTCAGCCGCTGCACGCCTTTGACCTGGACACCTTTGCCGAGCGCGATGGCCATCGTCGCGTGGTGGTTCGCGCCGCCCAACAGGACGAGAAGTTTACGACCCTCGATGGCGAGGAGCGCACGCTCGACGCCGGCATGGGCCTCATCACCGACGGCGAGCGTCCCGTGGCGCTGGCCGGCGTAATGGGCGGCATGGATTCCGAGATCGAGGACGACACCGTCGACGTGATGGTCGAGAGCGCCTGCTTCAACGCCGGTCGCACCTCGCACACCAGCCGCGATCTGTCGCTGATCTCCGACGCCTCCATTCGCTTTGAGCGCCAGGTCGACGAGACCGGCTGCGTGGATGTCGCCAACGTTACCTGCGCGCTGATCGAGGAGATCGCCGGCGGCGAGGTTGCTCCCGGCTATGTGGACGTGTTCCCCGCGCCCAAGACCATCGACAGCATTAAGCTGCGCCTGGCCCGCGTGCGTGCCATCTGCGGTGCCGACATCGAGCCCGACTTTATCGAGCGTTCGCTCACCCGCCTGGGTTGCACCGTCGAGCGCGACGGCGAGGACTTTATGGTCACGCCGCCGAGCTTCCGTCCCGACCTGCCGCGTGAGATCGACCTGATCGAGGAGGTCTTGCGCCTATGGGGCATGGGCCGCGTGACGGCGACCATTCCGGCTGCCAAGAACCACATCGGCGGTCTGACCCGCGAGCAGAAGCTCACTCGTAAGGTCGGCGAGATCCTGCGCGCCTGCGGCCTCAACGAGACCACGACCTTTGGCTTTGCCGCCCCGGGCGACCTGGAGAAGATTGGTATGTCCACCGAGGGCCGCGGCTGCCCCGTGGTTCTCATGAACCCGCTGGTGGCCGAGCAGACCGAGATGCGCCGCTCGCTGCTGCCGGGTCTGCTGCAGTCTGTGGCCTACAACGAGGCCCACGGTACGCCCAACGTGCATCTGTACGAGGTCGGCAGCTTGTTCCACGGTCGCGAGAACGCCAGCCTGCCCAAGGAGACCAAGTCCGTGGCGGGCGTGCTCTCGGGCCAGTGGAGCGAGCGGTCTTGGAACATGAAGTACCGCAAGCTGCGTTTCTTCTTTGGCAAGGGCATCGTTGAGGAGCTGCTTGCCCAGCTGCGCATCGAGAAGGTTCGCTTCCGTCCCGTCGAGGGCGAGAGCTATGCCTTCCTGCAACCGGGTCGTGCTGCCGAGGTACTCTCGGGCGGTACCGTGCTGGGCTGGGTTGGCGAGATCCACCCCGAGGCGCGCGAGACTATGGGCATTGACGAGGTCGTCGTTGCCTTTGAGCTCGACCTGGACAAGCTGATCAAGGGCGCCCGCAACCAGGAGAACTACCGTGAGTTCTCGCAGTACCCGGCCGTTGAGCACGACCTTGCTATCGTAGTCGACAACACTGTGACCTGCGAGGATCTTGAGCGTCGTATTACGAGTGCCGGCGGCAAGCTGCTCGAGGGCGTGCGCCTGTTCGATGTCTACCGCGATCCCATCCGTATCGGTGCGGGCAAGAAGTCCATGGCCTTTGCGCTTACGTATCGCTCCGACGACCATACGCTCACCAGCGAAGAGGTCGAAAAAGCGCACCAGAAGATCGTCACCAAGGTGTGCAAGGGCGTAAACGGCGAGGTCCGCGGCTAGGTCCTGCGCTGGGGTATGGGTCAGCGGTGGCTGCTGCCGAGTCCTACGTGACTGCTGTTTTCGGTATAAGGCACCGTTGAGCCTGCATATATGACACGCGCATTACATAACGGCGTGCTGCTTTGTCGGCAGTGCGCCGTTTTGCTATGATAGCCCGCGGCGTGTTACGAATCTGACATTACGTAACACTGGAAAGGTGATTCAAGCGGCGTTGCAATTCCGTGCGCCGATAACCGGGAGGCGTACATGCACATTCCAGATAATTATCTGTCCCCGCAGACCGATGCCGTCATGGCGGTGGCGATGGTGCCCGTCTGGGCTCACTGTATCAAGAAGGTGCGCGCCACGCTCGATCGCGAGCACATGGCTTTCCTAGGCATCTGCGCCGCATTTTCCTTCTTGCTTATGATGTTCAACGTGCCGCTGCCCGGCGGCACCACTGGCCACGCCGTTGGTGGCGCACTCATCGCGCTGCTGCTGGGCCCCGAGGCCGCGGCTATCGCGGTTTCGGTCGCGCTGGCGCTGCAAGCGCTGCTGTTTGGCGACGGCGGCATCCTGTCCTTTGGCGCTAACTGCTTTAACATGGCCTTCGTGTTGCCGTTTGCCGCAGCCATCGTGTTCCGCGCGCTTAACAGCCGTTTGCACGACAAGAGCTGGGGCACCTCGGTTTCGGCCATCGTAAGCGGCTGGGTCGGCCTGTGCCTGGCGGCCCTGTGCGCAGCAATCGAGTTTGGTATTCAGCCGATGCTTTTCACGAGTGCTTCGGGCGCTCCGCTGTACTGTCCCTTCCCGCTGTCCATTGCCATTCCGGCCATGATGATCCCGCATATGTTGGTAGCCGGCGTGGTCGAGGGCGTGGCGACTGCCGCGATCTACGGCTTTATCAAGAAGACGGCGCCGGGCGTTATCGTCGGCCCCGAAGCCGCCGATGGACAGCTTGCTGCCGAGGGCGCTGCTGCAAAGAAGACCTCGCTGGTCCCCACGCTCATCTTGGTTGCCGTGCTTGTCGTGGCCACGCCGCTGGGCCTGCTGGCCACGGGTGACGCCTGGGGTGAGTGGGACGCCGAGGGCGCCGCGACCGCCGTTCAGGAGGCTGGCGACGACAGCCTGCAGGCTTCGGTCGGTCTCGACACCCCGACCTTTGCCGACGCTCTGCCTACGGGTGATTACCTGCAGGCCTATTCCGAGGAGCAGGGTCTCGGCTTTGCCGGTCAGGCTGCCATGTATATCCTGTCCGGCGTGATTGGCGTGGCGGTGCTCACCATCGCATTCCGTCTGATCTCGCTGACGGTCAAGGAAAGCGGAGCCCATGGCGATGGTCGAGCTGCCTAGCTGGCTTGCGGCCGAGGAGCGATACGAGCCCACGGGCGCTCGTCATCGCGTGATGCAAAAGAACGTCCTGCACCTGGCGAGCCTGCTTGAGCGGGTTCGCCTGGGTGGAGGCGCGCACGAGGGCGGGTCGATGGTCGACCGCGCCCTTTCTTGCGTTTCGGCTCCGGTGCGCCTGGTGGGGATATTCGTTTGCGTCCTGTGCGTGTGCCTGACACAAAGCCCGCTGTACCTCATGTTGATGGCGGCCATTGCGCTGGTGCTCGTTGCCGTGCGTCCCGTACGCGGGCTGCGCGCGACCTTTGTGCCGGCGCTTGGCGCCGCGGGGCTCGCAGTGGTTTTGGCGCTGCCTGCCCTGCTGCTGGGTGCTTCCGCTACGGGCGCCATGCTCAAGATTGCGCTCAAGACCTTCATTAATGTGTCGCTGGTGCTGGGCGTTTCGTGGACCCTCACGTGGAGCCGCATGTCGGCGGCGCTCAAGATGCTGCATCTACCCGACGAAGTTATCTTTACGTTTGATATGGCGCTCAAGCACATCGAGGTGCTGGGTCGTACGGCGCACGATCTGTGCGAATCGGTCATGCTGCGCAGCGTTGGCCGTGCGCCCGAGGGATTTTCGCGTACCGATTCGATCGCGGGTATCATGGGCATGACCTTTATCAAGGCGATGAAATGCAGCCGCGCGATGGACGAGGCTATGCTTTGCCGCGGCTTTGCCGGTGCGTATCCGGCTCCCGCGCGCGCCAGGTTTGGCTGGCGCGATGCGGCCTATGCGGCCGGCGTGGCGCTGCTGACAGTGTTGTGCGCCGTGCTGTAGGCGCTGCTGGTTCCGACTGGGGATGTAAATGGGGAAGGGCGACGTTTTGACGATCGATATGAATAGTGCGGCGGGCACGAACGGTGTGGGCGGCGCCGAGGTCGTTCCGCTCATCGAGCTGCGCGACGTGGTGTTCTCCTATGCGGGGCATACGGTTGTCGATGGCGTGTCGCTGCAGGTCGATCGTGGTGAACTCGTTGCCCTGCTCGGTCCCAACGGCTGCGGCAAGACGACGATTATGCGTCTTATTAACGGCCTTGAACTCGCGGACGCAGGGGCATACCTGTTTGACGGGCACGTGGTCGATGCGGCGTATCTGAAGGATTCTGCTGCTGCTCAGAAGTTCCACCAGCGCGTGGGCTTCGTATTCCAAAACGCCGATGCCCAGCTGTTCTGCGCCACGGTGGGCGAGGAAGTTGCTTTTGGTCCCGCGCAGATGGGGCTGCCGGCAGACGAGCTCGAGCGCCGCGTGCGCGATGCCATGGGGCTGTTCCAGGTTGCCGACCTTGCCGACGCCTCTCCCTATCAGCTCTCGGGCGGGCAAAAGAAGTGTGTGGCGCTGGCGGCAGTTGTATCGATGAATCCCGAAATCCTAGTGCTCGATGAGCCCACCAATGGGCTCGACGAGGATTCATGCGACATCGTGGTCAACTTCTTGCTGGCCTACGTCGCGGCGGGTAAGACGGTCTTGATGAGCACGCATCACCAGGATTTGGTGCGACGCCTGGGTGCCCGTGCAATCTATATCGATCGATATCACCATGTGGTCGAGACGCCTTCGCCGTCGTATGGAACCGAAAGCGGTACTACGGACTAGTTGCTGCGTAGAGCGTGCGTAGCCGCCCGCGCGGCTTTGCCGTGATGGTATAGTTATCCAGGTTTTTTATGGGGGTGGCTATGCCAAGTTGGAACATTCATATCGCTCAGACGGAGCGTTTGCTGGAGCGCACCGGTGCACTTGCCAATAGCGTGCGCGACCGCAATGCCTTTTTGTTTGGCTGCGTGGTTCCGGATATCTTCGTGGGCTATATGGTCCCTGGCATCGCCGATCCCATCCCGTACCGCATTACGCACTTTGCAAAGCCCGAGCCTATCCCTAAGCCTCGTGAGCATGAGTTCTGGGATACCTATGTGGCACCGTTGCTTAAAAGTTCGCCCACCGGTGCGCCAGCCGCGGCTACCTCGATTGTCGAGGAGCGCGAGCGACTGAATCGCGTGCACTATCCCCAGCGCTACAGGGATGCCGAGCCGGTTGCCGGTCCCGGCGCCTGTGAGTTCTCGCTTGCATCCGAAGATGTGGCGCAGTCGTTGCTCGATTTGACACTGGGTGTCTGGTCGCATCTGGTGGCCGATACCGTATGGAATACGCGCGTGAATCAGTACCTGGAGGCGCACGGCGGCAAGCCGTGCGAGGAGTTCCGCATTAAAAAGCAAGGCGACTTTGACTGGTTTGGCAAGACGCTCGGCATTGTTTCGATTCCGCGCGCGACCGATCGCCTGTATACTGCGGCGACGCGTTTTGGGCAGTATCCCATCCATAAGGAGTATGTGCTCAAGACCATCGGCGTTATGCACGAGATCGTGCGAGAAAACCCCGGTGAGCCCGACCATCCGCCATACCGCCTGCTGACCGAGGAGTTCTTCGACGCGACGTTTGCCGAGGTCATCGAGCTGACCGAGGCGGGCTTTGCGGCTCGCGTCGAATCGTCTGATGTGCCTGCGCTGCCCCTGATTGCTAGCTGCTAGCTGGCCGGCCCGGCAGTGAATAGCTCAACCCAATCGACCAACAGCTCCCGCCGAAGGGTATCTTCGGTGATGCGCTCGGCATCGGAGAGGCTTGCGACTGAACGCAAATCGATGAAGCGGCATATGAAGAAGGTCTTAAAAAAGGGCCCGGAAGGCAATGCCTTCCGGGCCCTTTGCAATGCAAGTATGCTTGCAAGTGCGTTTTAGCGCACCTGAGCGACGTAAGCGACGTTGGTCGAGGAGACCTTGTCCTCGAGCTGGACGCTCATGCGGGGATCGCCGGCGGTAGCGACGGTCAGGTCGCCGGCCTCGACGTAGCCGAGCTCCTTAGCGGTCTCGATCGCCTTGACGATCGTGCCGTTGACGGTGCCCTGGGTAATCTCGGCCTGATGCGGGATAACGCCCCAGTACATGATCATCTGCTGGACGGCCCACTCGTGGCGGGAGAACGCGCAGATCGGCATGTTGGGACGGAAGTGCGAAATCAGGCGAGCGGTACGACCGGTGGTCGTCGGCACGGTGATGCACTTGGCGCCAACGGTGGTGGCCATGTTCACAGCGGACATACCCACAACGTTGTTGACGACGCGGGTGCCATGAGCGTCGGCCGGAACCTCGAGCGGAGCGTGGGCCGGGAGGTACTTCTCGGTCTCGAGAGCAATGCTGGCCTGCATCTTGACGGCCTCGACCGGGTACTTACCGGCAGCGGACTCGCCAGAGAGCATAACGGCGTCGGTGCCGTCGTAGATGGCGTTAGCAACGTCGGCAACCTCGGCGCGCGTCGGGCGCGGGTTCTGCTGCATGGAGTCGAGCATCTGCGTAGCGGTGATAACGGGCTTGTAGGCCGCGTTGCACTTGGCGATGATCTCCTTCTGGATGTGCGGAACGAGCTCGGGCTTGATCTCGATGCCCAGGTCGCCACGGGCGACCATGATGCCGTCGGAAGCCTCGAGGATCTCGTCGAAGTTCTCGACGCCCAGGGCGCACTCGATCTTCGGGAAGATCGTCACGTGCTCGCCGCCGTTCTCGCGGCAAAGCTCGCGGATGCCGCGGACGGACTCGCCGTCACGGATGAAGGAAGCGGCGATGTAGTCGATGTTCTCGGTCAGGCCAAAGAGGATGTCCTGACGATCGCGCTCGGTGATAGCGGGCAGCGAGATGTTGACGTTGGGCATGTTAACACCCTTGCGCTCGCCGATCAGGCCGTCGTTCTTGACGACGCAGGTCATGTCCTGGCCGTCGACGGACTCGACCTCGAGGGCAACCAGGCCGTCATCGATCAGGATGAGGGAGCCCTTCTCGACCTCGGAGGGCAGAGCCAGGTAGTCGAGGGAGATGTGCTCAGAGGTGCCGTGGAAATCCTCGGACGTGGGCTGAGCGGTGACGACGATCTTGTCGCCGGTCTTGACGGCAACCTTCTTGCCATCGACCAGAAGGCCGGTGCGGACCTCGGGGCCCTTGGTGTCGAGCAGGATGCCGACGGGCAGACCGAGCTCCTTGGAAATACGACGGACGCGCTCGATGCGACCGTGGTGCTCGTCGTAGGATCCGTGCGAGAAGTTAAAACGGGCGACGTTCATGCCCGCCTTGATCATCTCACGGATGGTCTCGTCGCTATCGCAGGCGGGACCCATGGTGCATACAATCTTGGTGCGCTTGTACATTCAGACCTCCATCTGACATCGTCTTGCGCTGATAGATAAACCATAAGAAATAAAACTGAGATGATTATAACGAAATGCCGACCGAATACCCCAAAAAATCGACCGTATGCCGAATTAGAAGTTCATTTTTTGCGAATAAACGGTATATGCAAAAACTTTACCAACCGTTCTAACCGCTGCTATCTGGGCGATATTTCAGTTTGATGATGCACCGAAGAAAAAACGTTTTATCAATGTCGAACATCATACGGTCTGCATCGTTGCACTCGAGCCGTGTTTCCAATTGGAATGTTTTGGCTAGACGCGCCGCTTTGGGGTACCATAGCTCCACTATCAACTGCCGCTCAGCACGGCAGCCTTGATGAGCCCTTGCCCTTCTCCTGGGAATTATGATCGGGCATCAATCTGCTGAGTGGCCCGAATCCCAGGAGGGGACTCTATATGCAAAAGGAATACCTGTCCGCCGCGGCGGAGGTACTCAGCGACCAAGGTGTCGATGAGGACCTCGGCCTGAGCAACGACGAGGCGTCGTCGCGCCTCGCCAAGACAGGCCCTAACAAGCTCGAGGAAGCCGAGAAGACGCCGTTGTGGAAGCGCTTCTTTGAGCAGATGGCCGACCCCATGGTCATCATGCTGATCGTTGCCGCCGTCATCAGTGCACTCACGGGCATGGTCAAGGGCGAGGCGGACTTTGCCGATGTCGCCATCATCATGTTCGTCGTTATCGTCAACTCGGTGCTGGGCGTGGTCCAGGAGGCTAAAAGCGAGGAGGCTCTCGAGGCCCTGCAGGAGATGAGCGCGGCGCAGTCCAAGGTGCTGCGCGACGGCAAGCTCGTGCACCTGCCGAGCGCCGAGCTCGTGCCCGGTGACGTGATCATGCTCGAGGCGGGCGACTCCGTCCCGGCCGACTGCCGCGTGCTCGAGAGCGCCACGATGAAGATCGAGGAGGCCGCCCTTACCGGCGAGTCCGTGCCTGTCGAGAAGCATGCCAACGTGATCGAGCTCGCCGCCGGCACCGACGACGTGCCGCTCGGCGACCGCAAGAACATGTGCTACATGGGCTCCACCGTGGTGTACGGCCGTGGCCGCGCCGTCGTAGTCGGTACCGGCATGAACACCGAGATGGGTAAGATCGCCGGCGCCCTGGCCGAGGCCAAGGAAGAGCTCACGCCGCTGCAGGTGAAGCTTGCCGAGCTCAGCCGCATCCTCACTATCATGGTTATCGTCATCTGCGTCGTCATCTTTGGCGTCGACATCATCCGCCACGGCGTGGGCAACGTTCTCACCGACCCGACCGCGCTGCTCGATACCTTTATGGTCGCTGTCTCGCTTGCCGTCGCCGCCATCCCTGAGGGCCTGGTTGCCGTCGTGACTATCGTGCTTTCGCTCGGCGTGACCAAAATGGCCAAGCGCCAGGCGATTATCCGCAAGCTCTCTGCCGTCGAGACCCTTGGCTGCACGCAGACCATCTGCTCGGACAAGACCGGTACCCTTACCCAAAACAAGATGACTGTCGTCAAGCACGAGCTCGCTGCGCCTAAGGAGAAGTTCCTGGCCGGCATGGCGCTGTGCTCCGACGCCCAGTGGGACGAGGAGCTGGGCGAGGCCGTGGGTGAGCCGACTGAGTGCGCGCTCGTCAACGACGCCGGCAAGGCGGGGCTCACCGGCCTGACCGCCGAGCACCCGCGTGTGGGTGAGGCCCCGTTTGACTCGGGCCGCAAGATGATGTCCGTGGTCGTCGAGACCCTGGACGGCGAGTATGAGCAGTACACCAAGGGCGCGCCCGACGTGGTGATCGGCCTGTGCACCCATATCTACGACGGCGATAAGGTCGTCCCCCTGACCGAGGAGCGTCGCGCCGAGCTCGTGGCCGCCAACAAGGCCATGGCCGACGAGGCCCTGCGCGTACTGGCGCTGGCAAGCTGCACCTACACCGAGGTCCCGGCCGACTGCAGCCCCGCCGCGCTCGAGCACGACCTGGTATTCTGCGGCCTGTCCGGCATGATCGACCCGGTCCGTCCCGAGGTGGCCGACGCTATCCGCGAGGCGCACGACGCTGGCATCCGCACCGTCATGATCACGGGCGATCACATCGACACCGCCGTGGCCATCGCCAAGCAGCTTGGCATCGTCGCCGATCGCAGCCAGGCCATTACCGGTGCCGACCTCGACCGCATGAGCGACGAGGAGCTCGACGCGCACATCGAGGACTACGGCGTGTACGCCCGCGTCCAGCCCGAGCATAAGACGCGCATCGTCGAGGCCTGGAAGTCGCGCGACCAGATCGTCGCCATGACCGGCGACGGCGTCAACGACGCCCCGTCCATCAAGCGCGCCGACATCGGCGTCGGTATGGGCATCACCGGCACCGACGTCACCAAGAACGTTGCCGACATGGTGCTTGCCGACGACAACTTCGCCACCATCATCGGTGCCTGCGAAGAGGGCCGTCGCATCTACGACAACATCCGCAAGGTCATCCAGTTCCTGCTTTCGGCCAACCTTGCCGAGGTGTTCTCGGTGTTTATCGCCACGCTCATCGGCTTTACCATCTTCCAGCCGGTGCAGCTGCTGTGGGTGAACCTGGTCACCGACTGCTTCCCCGCGCTCGCGCTGGGCATGGAGGACGCCGAGGGTGACATCATGAAGCGCAAGCCGCGCAACGCCAAGGACGGTGTCTTTGCCGGTCACATGGGCCTGGACTGCGTGGTCCAGGGTCTGATCATCACCGTGCTGGTGCTGGCGAGCTTCTTTGTGGGCGTGTACTTTGACATGGGCTACATCCACATCGCCGATATGATCGCCGGCAATGCCGACGAGGAAGGCGTGATGATGGCGTTCATCACGCTCAACATGGTCGAGATTTTCCACTGCTTCAATATGCGCAGCCGTCGTGCGTCGCTGTTCACCATGAAGAAGCAGAACAAGTGGCTGTGGGCTTCTGCCGCGCTGGCACTGGTGCTGACGGTGATCGTGACCGTGCAGCCGACGCTTGCCGAGATGTTCTTTGGCCCCGTGACGCTTGAGCTCAAGGGCGTTCTTGCCGCGCTGGGCCTGGCCTTCCTGATCATCCCGCTGATGGAGATCTACAAGGCGATCATGCGCGCGGTGGAGAAAGAGTAGCGCACTCGTCCGGGCCCGCCCCACGCCCTTTCTCCCTCACTGGTCCTCGCGCTTCGCGCTGTGGAATCGTTCGGGAGAAAGGGCTTCCGGGGCGGGCCCTGCGGTATCCTTGCTGGCTTTTCTCCCGCGCGGATGATAAAGGGCTGAGGGAAAGTTTGTGAGCTGGTCGGGCTTTGCCCGGCCAGCTCTATTTGATTTAAAATACCTGCTCAGTTGTGATTTATGGTGCTGGGAGGCGCTTGTGGGCAAGGCGAAGGCTAAGGCGAAGAAAAAGACGACGGGGGCGCGGGCTAAGCGCGATCGTCGTCGGAAGCTCGCGACCGAAGCCCCCGCGTCTGCCGAGGAGCTGCTGGCAAACGTGCCGGGACTTGACGCGCTGCAGGATGTTCCGGCGTTCGATGACCTGCCGGTCGATGAAGCTCAGCAGGCGGCATTTGACGACTTTTGCGCACATACCGAGGAGCCCGAGCAGATGCAGCTTGGCGCCGTGGTGCGCCTGGATCGCGGGTTTCCGCTGGTGGCCACTGCCGACGACACCTTTCGCGCCGAGCATGCCGTGGGGTTTGCCAAGTCGCGCGGCGAGGACGAGGTCCTGCTGCCTGCCGTGGGCGACCGTGTGGCGGTGCGCCGCGCTCCCGGGCACGATATGGGCGTGATTGAGTGCGTGCTGCCGCGCCGTACGAGCTTTGAGCGTTGGCGCGGCCGTGCCCGCGGAGAGCGCCAGGTGCTCTGCTCCAACGTGGATAGCGTGCTAATCGTGCAGGCGCTCGGTGCCGGCGAGGTACTGCTCGACCGCGTGGCGCGTTCGCTGGTGCTGGCGCTCGACTGCGATGCCGAGCCGGTGGTAGTGCTCACCAAAGCTGACCGTTGCGATGCCGAGGAGCTCGAGCGCGATCTGGACCGCGTGCGCTGCCTGGTGGGTCCGGACGTGCGCGTAATCGTGACGTCCTCTGCCGAGGGCCGCGGCCTGGACGAGGTTCGTTCCTGCGTGCCTGCCGGGAGCTGCGCCATGATTCTGGGCGAGTCGGGTGCCGGCAAGTCGACGCTGCTCAATGCGCTGCTGGGCCACGATACGTTGGCGACTGGCGGTGTGCGCGAACGCGACGACCAGGGCCGTCACACTACCGTCGCGCGCGTGATGGTGGCACTGCCGGGCGACGCCGGCGTGATCGCCGATGCCCCGGGCCTGCGCAGCTTACCGCTCGTGGGTCACGAGCGGGGTCTGGCGCGCGCCTTCCCCGAGATTGTCGAGGCATCGCGCGCGTGCCGGTTTGGCGATTGCACGCATACCCATGAGCCGGGTTGTGCCGTTCGCGAGGCCGAGGACGCCGGGCAGATCGACAGCCTGCGTTTGGAAACGTTCCAAAACCTGGCGTCATCCATGCGCGTGAGTGCTCAAATGCTCGATCCCGATGTCCACCTGTAATTGATTTTTCCTATGACAGCCGTCTTCCAACTGTTCGGGAGACGGCTTTTTTGCTGCGAAAAAGCCTCGAAACATGCAGTTTGCTGACGTGCTGACCAAAACCTTGCCACGAGCTTGACGGGCTGGTTAGTTTTTGGTCAGCGATTGGTTTGACATCGAAAACCGAGATCGCGATTGCGCCGCTTTGCACTCTGACCACCCAGACAATGGTGGTACGGGCATTCGCCCGGCACTGCCATGAGAGGAGCGGCCGTGAACAAGAGCAAGCGCATCGCCATCAGTCTGGTCGCGGGCGTGCTCGCTGCGCTGCTCTGCATGGTTTACGGCTCGTCGATTCGCTCGCAAGCCGAACAGGTCCAGGCTGAGACCTTGGCCAAGTACGGTGGCGATCGCGCCGAGGTATGCGTCGCGGCGCGCGATATCGATGTGGGCGAGACCCTCGATGAGACCAATGTCATAACCCAGGAATGGCTGACGAGTCTGCTGCCGCGTGACGCGGCGACCGAGCTGCGCCAGGTGCGCGGCGACGTGACGACTTCGCGTATTCCCAAAAACGCCGTGATCTGCAATGTCTACACCAAGGCCGAGAGCCACAAGCTCGAGGTGCCTAAGGGCAAAGTCGCCGTTTCGGTGGCGGTCGATGCCGAGCACTCGGTCGGCGGCGCCACGGGCGTGGGCAGCTACGTGGATGTGTATGTGCAAAAAGACGGCGTAACCGATCGACTGTGCGGCGCGTACGTGATCGATACCAGTGAGGATTCCGGTGCCACGCGCGAGGGCAAGATCGAATGGGTGACGCTGGCGGCTGACCCCGAAGACGTCAAGGAACTGCTGGGAGCCTCGGGCAAGGGAACGGTCAGCTTGACGATTCCCGCCACGGCGCGCGGCAAAAAGAGCGGAGGCGACAAGTGATGAAGGCGATCTGGCTTGCGTGCTGCGCGTGCGGCGATTACGGGCTGTTGCAGCGGGAAGTCGAGGGCCGTGATGCGGGTGCACAGGTGCTTCGCGTAGGTGACCTGGACGGGCTGGTTTCCATGGCTCGGGCGTTTCCGTCGCGCCGCGGGGCTGCCATCATCGCGGCGTCTCTGTTTGATGCCGAAGATGTGCGCAAGACTGTTGCGCGCCTGACGGCCGAAGGCCGCGTGAGTCGCGTGGTCGTGTTGATAGAAGCACTCGATCCGTCGGATATCGAGGGGCTGTTTCGCGCAGGGGCGACCGAGGTCATCGCTGCGCACAGTATATGCGGCAACGGGTGCGCGGGCGAGGGAGCGGTTGATTCCGATCGGCGCATGACGATTGAGCCCGATGCTTTTGTTGACAGGGAACCCGGGGCGCCTCGCGCTACAAGAGGCCCGCGTGTTGATGATTATGGAAAAGCGGAAGCCGAGCATGGTCGGCGCCCCCGGAACCCCCTTGTATACGATGACGCTGGAGGGCCGGCGCAGCATGCTGGCGATTCCCCGGCTGTAGATATGGGATACGTGCACGGCGTGAATCTGGCGGATGAACTCGACGAAGTTGAGGGCTTTGCCGGGTGCGGCGAGTTGTCGCTGATGCAGCATGAGCAGATTGCACAGAACGAGCCTGCCTCGCAGACCGAACAAGCTGCCATGCCGGCCTGGACGCAGCGTGTAGTTGCGGCGGGGGAGACGGGGACGCTGTCACCGACGCCCGCCCCGCCGCCTCCGATGCCGCCGGCAGACTCTGCCGCTCCGCCGCATCGAGCTCCGGTCATCTGCGCCATTTCGGGTTCGGGCGGTTGCGGCAAGTCGACGATCGTTGCCACCATGGCACACACATCGTCGCTGTTGGGCTTGCGTGCCGCCGTGCTCGACCTGGACCTGATGTTTGGAAACCTTTACGACTTGTTAGGCGTCGATGCTCCGCACGATATGGCGGCACTTATCGAGCCGTCGGCGGCGGGCACGCTCACCGAGCCGGATATCGTGGCCGCATCGATGCGCGTCGCCCCGGGCGTTACGCTCTGGGGTCCCGTCGCGGCGCCCGAGCAAGCCGAGCTCATGGCACGTCCGGTGGAGCTACTGCTCGATGTCCTGCGTCGCGAATCCGACGTGGTCTTTATCGATACCTCGGTCTTTTGGGGCGATGCCGTGGCGGCTGCGGTGGCGGCGAGCGACCGTTGCCTGGTCGTTGGCGATGCGGCGGTGTCGTCCGCGACATCGGCATCGCGCGTCATTGAACTGGCAAGTCGAGTAGGTGTGCCGCGCACGCGCATGAGCGCCGTGTTCAACCGGTTCGGTGCGCGCGGGGCAGACGAGGACGTCGCCATGCGCTTTGAGATCGCCTGTGCGTTGAGCTCCAAGATTCGTATCGCCGATGGCGGACAGGATCTCGCCGCGCTCATGGCGTTTGGGCGCGCCGACGAGGCAGTGGGTCAGACGAGCGCTTTTGCGACCAGCGTGCGCGAGGCCACGCGCGAGATGCTCGTGGAACTGGGGTGCGCCGTCGGCCCTTGGAGCGATATAGTCGCCGACCGTGCAACGCGTACCGAACGCCCGCGTATCCGCCTTCCCTGGTCGCGCGAGGGTGATCAGCGATGAGCCTGCAAACGAGGATTAAGGCTGCCGGCGCTGCAGCGGCGGCAGCTCCTGTAGATGCGGGGCGTCGCCGCGCGGTGAAACGACGCACCAAGCGCGCCGTGATGGACCGCATGGGTTACGACGAAGTGGCGCGTATCAGCGCCTATATCGACCCGGTACTTGCCCGCTCGGAATTGCGTCCCGCGGTGGAGGCGGCGCTCAATGTTGAGGAGCCGACCGATCTCGCGACGCCCGAGCGCGAGACCATCATCGACGAGATTTTGGATGACGTGGTGGGCTTGGGGCCGTTGCAGCCGCTCATCGAGGACGACACCGTTACCGAGATCATGATTAACGGCTGCCGCTCGGCTTTCTTTGAACGCGGCGGCGTCTTGTACCCCATCGAGCATGCGTTTGAGGATGATGAGCAGATCCGTGTGCTTATCGACCGCATCATCTCGCCACTTGGTCGCCGTATCGACGAGCGCAGCCCCATCGTCAACGCCCGCCTCAAAACGGGCTATCGCGTCAACGCGGTGATTCCGCCTGTGGCGATTGACGGACCGATTCTTACCATCCGAAAGTTCTCGGACCGTATCTGCTCGCTGGACGAGCTTGTGGGGCTGGGGTCGCTGCCGCTTTGGTATGCGCAGCTGCTGTCGTGCGCGGTGTCGCTGCGACAGGACCTGGCGGTTGCGGGAGGCACGGGATCTGGTAAGACCACTCTGCTCAACGCGTTGTCATGCGAGATTTCCACCGGCGAGCGCATCGTGACGATCGAGGACTCTGCCGAGCTCAAGTTTGCGCATCATCCGCACGTGGTGCGCCTAGAGGCGCGCGAGGCTTCAATTGAGGGCGAGGGCGCGGTGACGATCCGCGACCTGGTGACCAATGCCCTGCGCATGCGCCCCGACCGCATCGTGGTGGGCGAGGTGCGCGGTGCCGAGTGCTGCGACATGTTGCAGGCCATGAACACGGGCCACGACGGGTCGCTCACCACACTTCATGCGGGCTCAGAACAGGAGACCGTGGTGCGTCTGACGTTGCTTGCACGTTATGGCATCGATCTGCCGAGCGAGCTCATCGAGGAGCAGATTGCCATGGCGCTCGACGGCATCGTGATGTCCGAGCGCCACGCCGATGGCAGGCGCTTCGTCTCCTCGTATTCGGGGGTGCGTCGCGCCGCGTCGGGCGGCGTAGAGCTCGAGCGCTATGTGACTTTCGATGCCGCCGAGCGCACCTGGACGCTTGACCGCGAGCCGCCGTTTATCGCAGAAGGCCTGCGGTCGGGGACGCTCACACAAGAGGAGGTGGACGAATGGAGGTCGCTGTGCCCCTCGTCGTAGGGGGTTTGGCAGGGTTTTCTGTCGCGACGGCGTGCGGGGCGGAACCTCGTGTGCCGCAGGTGCCGCCGGCGGAGCTGGCGCGTCAGGCGCTCGAGACGGTGGCAGAGAAGCTGCCGCGTGAGCTGGTGGAAAACGATCTTCTGAAAAAGATCGCCCGTTCGTGGGCATCGCTGGCTCCGGCGCATCGCCTTGGCCTCGTGATCGAAGATGCTTCGGGGCGTTTGGCGTTTCTGCTGCTATCGAGCGGTGTCTGCTGCGTTTTGCTAACGATGGTGTCGTTATCGCCCCTCGGATTTGCCTTGGGACTTGTTGCTCCGTTTGCCGTTGGCGCCGCTCGGGATGGCTTTGAGAGCCGGCGCGAGCAACACGATGCAGAAGAGGCCATGCCCGAGGCGTTTACCGCACTTTCCATGTCGCTTGCCTCGGGACATTCGCTGGCCCAGGGCATGCGCTTTGTGGGCGCTCATGCGCAAGAACCGGTGCATACCGAGTTTTTGCGGGTGGCGGCGGCGATCGATTGCGGCATCTCGGCGACCGATGCGCTCGATGACTTGCTCGTGCGCATCGACGCCCCCGGTCTTTCGCTTGTGACCTTGGCGCTTAAGGTGTCACAGCGCACTGGCGCTCCGCTTGCCGACTTACTGTCTGAGGCGTCGAGCATGGTAGGGGAGCGTATTGAGCTCAAGCGCCGCCTGGATGTCAAGACGTCGCAGGCTCGCATGTCGGCGCATATGGTCGCGGCGATGCCGGCGGGCATGTGCGCGGTGTTGGCGCTGCTTTCGGCAGATTTTCGTCGCGGTCTTGCGACGCCTGCCGGTGCGGGCGCTGTGGTGCTGGGTCTCGCCCTCAACGCCGTTGCCCTGGTGGTTATCCGGCGCATTATGAGGGTGGAGCTATGAGCGCCCCAGTTGTAGTTGCGGCTTGCCTGTGCGCCCTGAGTGTATTTGTCGCGACGGGTTTGGATCGGGCGGACGCGCGCAAGATCGCAGGGGCCTGCAAGCGCGAGGCGGTGCTGGTCGCTGCCGCGGGTCGCTCGGTGGTCGATGCCCTGACCGCGCGAGTGAAGGGCGCGGTTGGAGCGGGCGGCCCGGCGCGAGTTTCGCTCGGCGAAGTGTCCGAGATGATCGATGTTGTGCGCTTGGGTCTTTCGGCCGGTCTTTCGTTTGATGCGGCGCTTGAGATTTTCTGCGCCAACCGCCGGTCAGTGCTGGCTCTTCGACTTGAGCGGGCCTGCATGGCGTGGCAGGTGGGCGTGGGCACGCGTGAGGACGAGTTGTTGGCCGCCGCGCGCGACCTGGACGTGCGAGCGCTCGAGACCTTTGCCATCACGGTGGGACAGGCGCTCGCCCTGGGTGCCCCACTTGCCGAGACACTGGCCGCTCAAAGTCGCGAGATCCGTGCGGCTCATCGCGCCGCGGTCGAGCGCGAGATCGAGCGTGCGCCCGTCAAGCTGCTGATTCCCACCGGCACACTCATCTTGCCGGCGTTGCTTCTGTCCATATTGGGCCCGCTGTTGGGAGCAGGCGGGATGATGTAGGGAGGAATACATGAACACGATGACTGACGTTGCTGGCAAGGTCTGGAGCTGGGCTGTTTGCCAGTCAATTCGCGCTCGCCAGCATGCCGGGGAGCTACTGCAGGAGGAGAGTGCGCAGGGCACCACCGAATACGCCATCTTGGTCGGCGTGCTCGTGGTGATCGCCATCATTGCCATTGTCGCATTTAAGGGCAAGGTCCAAGATCTATGGAACGCTATCAGCGAGGGCATCAACAGCCTGTAGAGGGCGAGCGCCCCATCGGGGTGCTGCTGGTGTTTGCTTGCCTGACCGTGGCGATAGCGGCGGTGCTTTGGGGGCTTAACGCCGCGCGGCAGCAGCGTCCTGGGGCCGCCTTCGATTCGGGCTCAGATTCGGCGGTGGCGTCTCAAAAAGATGAGATGCGAGATGCGGACGATTCGGATGTCGCTGTCACGGCGCAAACCTTTCTGCGGACGCTCGACAAGCGGTCTGGCACTGCGACGGATTCACCTGAGGACAACGCGATTGCGGTCCGGCTTGCATGGTCCGAGGACCGACCGATGACCGAGGCAGCGGCGGATATGTTACGCGCCTACCGCGAGGTGCCAACGGCCCAGCTCGCCCTGAGCGGCTATCTCGATATTAAGGGCAACGTATGGGGCGCCATCGTGCGCGATGGGCGCGGCTGGGTCGATATGGTGACGGTTGCCGCGGATGCTGGCGATGCTTCGTGTCGTCTGCGCGCCGTGCGTCTGGTCCCGCAAACAATAAGCTCAAAGGAGGGATCGTGAAATGCATGGCATTCTGCGTGAGGAATCTGCCCAGGCGACGGTCGAATACGCCATCGTCACGGTGGCGCTGTTATCGATCGTGCTGGCGATTGTGGGACTTTGGCGTGCTGGCACCGATGGACGCTTGGCGGCGCTGGTTGAGCGGGCGGCATCCCATGGCGTTGCCTCGACGTCGGTTATCGACGCCGCTGCGGGCGCTAAGGACATCGCGTTGTATTGATATCGCGCGCGAGGACCGGGCGCAGTCTACGGTCGAGGCCGCTTTTTTGCTGCCGACGTTTCTGACGCTCATCCTTCTCGCACTGCAACCGGTGTGCCTGCTTTATACGCGCGCGGTCATGGAGTCTGCCGCCGCCGAGACCGCGCGGCTCATGACCACGACGACGGCGGAGGACGACGATCTTAAGGAGTTCACCCTCCGCCGGCTTGCCGCAGTGCCCAACGTTTCGATCTTTCATGCCGGCGGGCCGTTGTCGTGGGATGTCGAGCTTAGCCGGGCCGATGCGGGCGGCGTCTCGTCCGTGTCCGTTTCCGGCGAGGTCAAGCCGTTGCCTGTGATCGGTGCGTTTGCGCAGGTTATGGGTGGTACCGCCGAGGGCGGCTACGTTGAGCTCAAGGTCGATGTCTCGTATCAATCACGTCCCGAATGGCTGGAGGGAGATTATGATTCGTGGATTGCTGCATGGGATTAAGCGTTTCTGGTCTAGACGCGTTTTGACGCGCCGTCCGAGCTGCCATCGCAAGCGAGGCGGCTTTATGGGTCGAGCCGGTATCGACCTGTTTATCGAAGACGGTGCCTACACCACGCTTTCCTCTGCGGTGGTCATCCTAGTGGTGCTCACGCTGCTGTTTTCGTCGACGGCGGCGATATGGAGCATGTCGCGCGCGGGGGACACCCAGGTGGCTGCCGATAGCGGCGCGCTGGCAGGCGCCAATGTGGTGTCGTCCTATCACACGGCTGCCACGGTGGTGGATGCGAGCATTTTGAGTTTGGGCCTGGCGGGGTTTGCCACGATCGGGACGGGCCTGGTCGCCATCCTCATCCCGGGCGCCGAACCAGTTGCCGGCAATATGGTCGACACCGGGATTGAGATTATTAAAACGCGCAACAAGTTTGCCAAAAGCGCATCGGAAGGCTTACAGAAAATCGAGACGGCTCTGCCGTATCTGATCGCCGCGCGTGCCACGCAGGCGGTCTCGGCGCAGGATACCGATAATGTGACCTATACCGGTACGGCGCTTGCCGTGCCCAGGACATCCGAGTCGGACTTCGCTGCGCTCGAGGGGTCCGAGATCTCGACCGATGCCATTAAAGACACATCGGATGATTTAGAGCGTGCGGCCGAGGAGCTGCGGAAGGCTTCTGAGGACACGGCGAAGGCTAAAGAGCGCGCTTGGCTGGCGGATTGTGGCGGGTCGGACGAGAGTTCGATTGGCAAGTACTCGTGTATGTGGGAGCGTGCGAAAAAACTAGCAGAACTATCTGACAGCCAGAACCGTCATGAAAAGTCGAGCATCACATGGGAGCCGCAAATAGCGCTCGATCGCGCGAAAACCTATTACCGACAGCGCTTGGCGAATGAAAAACCTCAGGGATCGAGCGTCGAGATGAAAGCGCAGTCAGCCGCTCGAAAAGCGTTCTATGCCTATGCGATTGAAGAGGTCGATCGAGCATACATAAAAGATGATGGCGAACGGTTTTCTGCCTATATCCCACTATTGCCGCGTGTCCCAAACGAGGTGCGGCCGACCGAACTTTACACCGATGCCGCATGGCCTGTAAGCAACAACGACGGCAGAACATACCTGCATTATGGAGTCGAATGCCCCGTCTATCAGAAAGGGACTCCGAGTGGGCTGGCATCTGTTGCTGATTATGATGGTCGTGATACATGCGAAGCGTGCGGCTTCGGCGTGGTTACGCTTGGAAGCGCCCTCATGCCGCCATCGTTCATCGAAAACGGCTTCGAGTACCACTTTGACAAGTTCAAAGAGGCTCTGGAAGACTACGTCGAATGCCGCAACAAAGAGCTCGAGCTCGAGCGTCAGACCGAAGACGAGGCCGATCGTGCGGGCAATACGTTTGACCAGGCCATCAAGGAGCTTTCGGGCGAGCGTCCGCGTATCGCTCCGCCCGGTCGCAACGGCGTGGTCGCCTTTGCGGTTACGGGTGCCATCTCGAGCCCCGACGAGCTCAACTCTTCGTTTAACACGGCAGTCAGGCTTGGCAATCGCGGTGCTATCTCTGGCGCGGTGCTGGCACCCGATGACGCGACGGCGCAAAACAACGTGCTTTCGCGATTTTTCTCGACATTGAAGGAACGCTCGGGCGGCGTTGCCGGCGTGCTCGACGGCGTCATGGATGTTTGGGGACGGCTGCTCGTAGGGTACGGTGATATCCAAGGTTCGGCCGACGAACTTATGGACGAGATGATTAAAGGCCTAGAAGGGGGCAGCGGCGCGTTGGGTTCCATCGCATCGTGGCTCGGCGATACCGTTTCGGCGTCCATGGCGGCGTTGGGTCTGGAACCGTGCGACTTGCGCCTGCGAAAGCCAGTGCTGACCGATTCCGCCAACGTCATTAAGAGTCCGGGGTCTGACATCGCTGGTCTCTCTCAAGCGCAAGACAAGCTGCGAAGTATTCCGTTGGGCGTGACCGATCCCAAGGCGCTTTGCGAGGCGTTGGAATATCAAGTCGAACGCACCATTAGCGGTACGGTGTTCACGCTTGCGGAGATTCCTCTGCCCGGCGGCGGCTCCATCCCACTCACCGTCGATGTCGCCACGCTGGTTGGCGCTCTGGGCGGTGGGTCGTAATGAGTATTCGCATGCGTCTGCGCGAGGAGCGCGCCCAGGCGACGGTGGAGATGGCAGCGGTTACGCCCGTTTTGCTGGTGCTGGCACTCATCGTGTACAACGTCATGATCTTTGCCAGCGCTGTCGCGCGCTTCGACCGCGTGGTGCCCGACATCGTGTTGGCGCATGCCGTGGCGTCGGAGGGGGAGGGCGACGAAAGCTCTGCCGATGCCTCGGCGACGGTCCAGACTCAAATTCTGAATGCCATGGAAGGCTATGACTTACAGATCGAAGTGTCGAGCGAGCAAGGCGCGGAGGCATCGGATGGTGGCCTGCTCTCCCTATCCGGTACGTTTAGGACCTACACCTGCACCATGCACTATGAGCCGTGGCCGACTTCTCTCAGCATCGCTGGCGTTCCGCTGGGGGCGCCGACAACGTTGTCGCACGAGCGCGCGGTGACGGTCGATCCATGGCGCCCGGGGGTGGTCATGTGACCGCGGTCTCGTCCTACATCGCCTACGCGCGGGCACTCAATAGGCTGGGTTGGACGCCGGCCGAGTTTGTGGTAGCGGAGTCGTTTTTCATGCGCCTGCGCGGCATGCTGGGACGGCGTCCGGTTGCCGCCAACGGCCTGCCGCTCGTCATGGCGTTTCCACGCTGCTCTTCGGTCCATACGTGTTTTATGGCCTATCCCATCGACATCGCCTTCATCGATCGCGACGGCAATATCCTCGCGCGCTACGAAAACGTACGTCCCTGGCGTATGTGCTCCTGCCCCGGCGCCTGGGCCGTACTAGAGCGTCCTTCAATCATTGTTTCGACCCCTGCTCTCCAACGCGTGCCAGCTTAAGAATTGGCGACAGTGGACTTTCGTCATACGAAATTGGGTAAGATGGAGGAGAAGATGCATGGATGTTGAGATTCATCCCAACGCTAAAAAGCACCTGACGGAAGGGGTCGATGATGGACAAGACGTATACGGCCGCTAATGGTCAGGTTGTAACGGATGAAATGATTGACGCGTGGTGCGAGTCGTACGAGCGCGGAGAGTTTCCGGATGGCGAACACACCGTTGGTGGGATCGTGCATGGACGGCCCCCGCTCTCAGGTGAGGGGACGGCAACGCTGTCGGTCAAGATTCCTCTGGGAATGAAGGAGGCCATTCGTCGACGGGCGGCTGCCGAGGGGATGACGCCAAGTGAGTTTGCCCGTGCGGCTCTGAGTGAAAAACTTCTTGCTGCCGGCTGATGCCTCTGACGTGCCGATTTATAGAACCGAGGCTGTGCTCAAAAACTTTTTTAAAATTCTCGGTTGACCGGAACGCGTCCTTGGTTATACTAATCAAGCCTTGAAACAAGGCACACCTCAAATGGCTGGGTAGCTCAGTTGGTAGAGCAGAGGACTGAAAATCCTCGTGTCAGGGGTTCGATTCCCTTCCCCGCCACCTTGAATTGACTAGGACCTCTGCAAAGGGGTCCTTTTTTATCGAGGGCTCTGCGGAAATTGCGTCCCGGAATTTGGCTTCAGAGTGGGATGCGTTTTCCGCTTTGAGGCCGCTTGGGAAAGCGCGACCCGGAATCCGGCGTCAGAATGGGATGTGCTTTCCTTTTGCGGTCTTTGGCGGAAACTGCGTCCCAGATCCCGCGCTCAGAACGGGATGCATTTTCCGGTTGAGGCCTCGAACGGAAAATGCATCCCAGTCTTTTGCGAAAAACGGGATGCGCTTTTCGGCCGCCTACTTCCGGCGCATATGTACATCTCGGCGCGCCATCTCGGGCCCGCCCAGACATTCCTTCCGCTTTTGCGCCACTTTACAGACCGTTCGGTCGTCTGTCCGCACGCGCGGGTATACTCAAAAAGATACTTTTCCTATGCAATACGATGCAGGCTCGGCCTGCACGATCCGAAGGGGGCAGTGATGGAGAGGATACTCGGCGTTAATCTCTCTGGCTGGTTTATTCCCGAGCCTTGGGTGACCCCGTCGCTATACGCGGCGACCGGTGCATCCAACGCGGCCGAGCTGCAGGAGGCCATGGGCACCGCCGCCTATAACGAGCGCATGCGCCGTCATTACGAGACGTTTGTGAGTGAGGACGATTTCCGTCGCATGGCGCAGATCGGTCTCAATGCCGTGCGTCTGCCGGTGCCCTGGTATGCCTTTGGCTCGCAGGAGTCCGATGCCTCCTACATCTCGGTTGTCGATTACATCGACCGCGCGATTGAGTGGGCTGCCAAGTACGACATCCGCGTGCTGCTCGATCTGGCGACGGTGCCCGGTGGCCAGGGCGATTCCAACGATTCGCCCGCCACGCCGGAGGCTGTTGCCGAGTGGCATTCGTCCACTAACGGCCGTCATGTCGCGCTCGACGTGCTCGAGCGCTTGGCCGAGCGTTACGGCGAGGCCGAGAGCCTGCTGGGCATTGAGCTGCTGGATACGCCGCAGATGAGTGTCCGCAAGAGTCTCTTTGCCATGACGGATGGCATTCCGGCCCACTACCTGCGCAATTTCTATCGCGATGCCTACGAGCTCGTTCGTTCGTATATGCCCGAGGATAAGATCGTCGTCTTCTCGTCGTCGGGGCATCCCAGCGAGTGGAAGCATTTTATGCGCGGCGCCAAGTACAAGAACGTCTACATGGACCTTCACCTGTACCATTACCGTGACGAGTATGCGCTCGATATCACGAGCCCCCGCGGGCTGACGACGGCGATTTCGCGCAACAAGCGCGAGCTCAAAGAAGCGATTTCGACTGGGTTCCCCGTGCTGGTGGGCGAATGGTCGGGCGCGGCGATCTTTGCCAACTCGTCGGTTACGCCCGAGGGCCGCGATGCCTACGAGCGCGTGTTTATCGCCAATCAGCTGGCTTCGTTTGCGCCGGCTGCCGGTTGGTTCTTCCAAACGTGGAAGACCGAGAAGCGCATTGCAGCATGGGACGCCCGCGCGGCGCTCGGTACGCTCGAGCGCGGCATGATTGAATAGGTTGATATGACGCAAAACAGCGCCCATACGGGCAAACTCTATGTGGTCGGCACGCCCATCGGCAACCTGGGCGACCTGTCCCCGCGCGTTGGCGAGGCGTTTGCCGCCGCCGATGCCATCTGCTGCGAAGACACGCGTGTGACGTCAAAGCTGCTGATGCACCTGGGCATTTCCAAGCCGCTTGTCCGTTGCGACGAGAATGTGATCGCCAGCCGCGCCGCCGGCCTAGTCGACCGTCTGCTGGCGGGGGAGACCCTCGCCTTTGCCTCGGACGCCGGCATGCCGAGCGTGTCCGATCCCGGCCAGGCGCTGGTCGAGGCGGCACGTGAGGCCGATGTACCCGTAGAAGTTATTCCCGGGCCCTCTGCTTGCGTCACGGCGCTCGTTTCGTCCGGCATTCCCTGCGAGCATTTTTTCTTCGAGGGCTTTTTGGGCCGAAAGCATGGCGACCGCGTGCGTCGTTTGCAGCGCCTTGCCGTGGTGCCTGGCGCGCTCATCTTCTACGAGTCTCCACATCGCATCGTGGCGACGCTCGAGGCCGTGGTGGAGGTCTTTCCCCAGCGTGAGGTTGCCGTCTGCCGCGAGCTCACCAAGCTGCACGAGGAAGTCTTGCGCGGGCCCGCTGCCCAGCTTGCCGAGGAGCTGCGTGCTCGCGGCGAGGTAAAGGGCGAGATTGCGCTGGTCATCGCGCCGCCGAGCGAGGATGAGGAGGCCGGTATCGTGCCGGTTGGCGCCGCGGCAGCGGATCCCGACGAGGCCCTGCGCGAGGATATCCGCGCCGCGCTCGAGGAGGGGGAGCCCGCGTCTGCGGTGGCCAAGCGCCTGTCTCAGAAGTATTCGCGCCGCAAGCGCGATGTCTATGCCATGGTGCTCGATATGCAATAGATGGAGGATATCCAGCCCTTGCGCTAGAATCATCCTCTGTATGCAACGTTTTTCTGGAGGACAAACCCCATGGATCAAAGCAAGCCTTCGTTCTTTATCACGACGCCCATCTACTACGTCAACGCCGATCCGCACCTGGGCACGGCTTATTCCACCATCATCGCCGACGTTCAGGCTCGCTATCGCCGCTCCGCCGGCTATAACGTCAAGTTCCTGACCGGCATGGACGAGCACGGCGAGAAGGTCGCCGAGGCCGCAGCCAAGCACAACATGACGCCTCAGGAGTGGACCGACAGCCAGGCTCCGCACTTCAAGGAGCTTTGGAACAAGCTCGAGATCTCCAACGACGACTTCATCCGCACCACCGAGCCGCGCCAGCATCATGCCGTGCAGTACCTGTGGGAGCGCATGAAGGAGTCCGGTTACCTGTATAAGGGCAGCTACGACGGCTGGTATTGCGTGCCTGATGAGACCTACTTCACCGATACACAGGTCCAGAAGGGCGACGAGGAGTACGGCAGCGTCGGCCAGCACCTGTGCCCCGACTGCCACCGTCCGCTTGAGCGCGTGCAGGAGGAGTCCTACTTCTTCAAGCTTTCCGCTTTCCAGGACAAGCTGCTCAAGCTCTATGACGAGCACCCCGACTTTGTCGAGCCTGCGTTCCGCATGAACGAGGTTCGCAGCTTTGTCGAGGGCGGCCTTAATGACCTTTCCGTGAGCCGTACGAGCTTCGACTGGGGCATCCAGGTTCCGTTTGACGAGGGCCATGTGACCTATGTATGGTTCGACGCGCTGCTCAACTATATGACGGCCGTCGGCTACGGTGTCGACACCGACGAGGCGCGTGCCGAGCTGGCCTATCGCTGGCCCGCGCAGTTCCACATCGTGGGTAAGGACATCATTCGCTTCCACTGCGTCATTTGGCCCGCCATGCTCATGGCCATCGGCGAGGCCCTGCCCGAGCACGTCTTTGCCCACGGCTTCCTGACCGTGCGCAATGCCGAGACCGGCAAGGCCGAGAAGATGTCCAAGAGCCGCGGCAACGCCATCGCTCCGCAGGACGTTATCGACATGTTGGGCGTCGAGGGCTATCGCTACTACTTCATGACCGACGTCGTCCCCGGCACCGACGGTGCCATCAGCTTCGATCGCATGGAGCAGGTCTACAACGCCGACCTGGCCAACAGCTGGGGCAACCTTATCTCGCGTTCGCTCAACATGAGCGGCAAGTACTTTGATGGTTGCGCGCCCGCCAAGCCCGCATCGTTCGATGCGTTCGACAACCCGCTGGCAAAGATCGCCGATGGTCTGGTCGAGCGCTACATGGCCAAGATGGACGTGCTCGATTACGGCGGAGCCAAGGACGAGGTCATGGAGCTCATCCATGCCGCCAACCACTACATCGAGGACTCTGAGCCTTGGGCACTTGCCAAGGACGAGGCCAAGGCTGACGAGCTGGCGTTTGTGATCTACAACCTGCTCGAGGCCATCCGCATTGCCGCCCACCTGCTGATGCCGCTCATGCCTCAGACCTCTGCCGAGGCCCTGCGCCGCCTGTCCTGCGAGGACGAGGCCGCGACCGACGACCTCAAGGGCATTTGCGCTTGGGGCCTGCTTGCCGGCGGTCAGCCTGTCGAGAAGGGCGAGCCGCTGTTCCCGCGTCTGGGCTAAGACGCGGCGCGCCATATCGGCAATTTGCTGTTTAGATGTAAGGGCATGGCCGCCACGGTCCATGCCCTTTCGTTTCAAGACGCCGCCATCATGCTAAGGAGGCAACTATGACAACTTCGCCTTTGGCAAACCCCACGGCAACAAGGGAGCTGCTGGAGGAGTTTGGCCTTGCGACCAAGCATCGCCTGGGCCAGAACTTCCTGATCGACAGCCATGTGATCGAGCGCATTTGTGAGCTTGCCGAGCTTGCGGGCGATGAGCGCGTGCTCGAGGTTGGTCCGGGCGTTGGCACGCTCACGCTTGCGCTGTTGCAGGAGGCGGCGTGCGTCACGTCGATCGAAGCAGATCCCGAGCTCGAACCGGTGCTCGACGCCCATGCCGCCGACTATGCCAACTTCCGCTTTATCATGGGCGACGCGCTTAAGGTGGGCCCGGAGCAGATTGAGCAGGCCGCCGGCGGCGAGCCCACGGTATTTGTCGCGAACTTGCCCTATAACGTGGCGGCGACGATCATTTTGCAATTTTTCCAGACGATGCCGGCGCTCAAGCGTGCCGTCGTCATGGTGCAAAAGGAGGTTGCCGATCGCATTGCCGCAGTGCCGGGCAACAAGACCTATGGCGGCTATACGGCAAAGCTCGGCCTGTATGCGCAGGTGACGGGTCGCTTTGAGGTGCCGCCGCGTTGCTTTATGCCAGCGCCGCACGTGGACTCGGCCGTCGTGCGTATCGACCGTGTTGACGGCGTGGTGCCCGAGGGGCTCGATCGCGAGTTCGTGGCTCGTGTGATCGACGCTGCATTTGCTCAGCGGCGCAAGACCATCCGAAATTCCATGAGCGCCAACGGTTTTGCCAAGGACGTGCTCGATGCCGCTTTTGAGGTTTGCGGTATCGCACCCACCACGCGCGCCGAGACGCTCGATGTTGCCGACTTTGTCCGTCTGGCCCGGGAGCTAATCCATGACGCTTAATGCCGAACGCGTGACGTTTACCAAGAAAAAGAAGACGGTTGCTTGTCCCGTGCCCTTGGCGCCGCTTGCCGACACGCATGCGCATCTGCTTTCGTTTTGGGGCAAAGAAGTGCCCGAGACGCTCGTGCGCGCCAAAGCCGCGGGCGTCGACCTGTTGGTGACGATGTTCGACCCCATCGCTGACAAACGCAGCGTGACGGACTATAGCGACTGGCTGGTTCGCGAGATCCTGCCGATGCGGGATATCCCGCAGATCAAGTATCTCGTCGGTGTGCACCCCTATGGCGCGCCGGATTATACCGACGAAATTCACGCACAGGTCATTGCCTCGCTCGATGACTCTTTGTGCGTCGGTATCGGCGAGATCGGTCTGGACTACCACATGGATTACGACGACGATATTGCGCCGGCGCCCCACGACGTGCAGATCGACTGTATGGCGCGCCAACTCGAGGTCGCCGTACGCCGCAATGTGCCGGTAGAGCTGCATCTGCGTCATGAGGATACGGACGAGGAGCGCACCTCGCATGTGGACGCCTACAACGTGTTGCGCGAGGTCGGCGTGCCCCAGGCCGGTTGCGTACTGCACTGCTTTGGCGAGGACCGAGCCACGATGGAGCGCTTTGTGGATTTGGGTTGTTACATCGCCTATGGCGGCGCGGCTACCTTTAAGCGCAACGACGACGTGCGCGAGGCATTTGCGGCGACCCCGCTCGACCGTATTTTGTTCGAGACGGATTGTCCCTATATGGCGCCGGAGCCCATTCGCGGTCTTGAATGCGAGCCTGCAATGATTTCCATCACAGCAAACGCGCTGGTCAACGACCGCGTCGATCGTACCGGCGAGGACGCTGAAGCAGTTGCTCGAGCCGCCTGGGAAAATGCCTGCAAACTTTTTCAAAAATAGTTCTTGCGTTCGCGGTGGCGCTCCGTTATTCTAATTCCTGCACGCGGGCGTGGCGGAATTGGCAGACGCGTACGGTTCAGGTCCGTATGGGGGCAACCCCATGAAGGTTCAAGTCCTTTCGCCCGCACCATTAAATGAAAGAGCTCCCAGCAATGGGAGCTTTTTTGTTATGGGCCTCTTGTTGGTGTCACACAGCTGCTTCGTGCGGGTATCCTAGTCCCAACGCGTGCCTATCAGAGGAGAAACCATGCTGTTGTCCGGTATCATCGCTACCCTTACGAGTCTTCTGCTTCCCATCATCATTTTGTTGCTACTGCTCCCCAACGCCTGCTATGTCGTTGAACAGCAGCATGCTGTGATCATCGAGCGTCTGGGCAAGTTTAACCGCATCGTCAACGCGGGCTTCCACATGAAGGTGCCCGTGATCGACCGCAAGGCCGCCACGGTGAGTCTGCGCACCATGAAAAACGGTTTTGGCATCGACGTTAAGACCCAGGACAACGTGACCATCGGCCTTGAGGTCTCTGCTCAGTACCACGTGAGCTATGACATGGGCGCCGGCCCGGCAGATTCGGGTATCTACAAGAGCTACTACATGCTGCAGGAGCCCGTCGACCAGATGCGCGATTTTATCACCGATGCCCTGCGCTCTTCGATTCCCGTCTACACACTCGATGAGGTCTTTGCCAAGAAGGATGACATCGCCAAGGATGTCAACGCTACCGTTTCCGAGCAGATGGCCGCCTACGGCTTCACCCTCGTGTCGACGCTCATCACCAAAATCGCACTGCCGACCGAGGTCGAGAACTCCATGAACGACATCAACGCCGCCCAGCGCAAGCGCGCTGCGGCACAGGAGCTCGCTGAGGCAGACCGCATCAAGCGCGTCACCGAGGCGACCGCCGAGGCCGAGGCTATGGAAAAGGCGGGCGAGGGCATCGCCAACCAGCGCAAGGCCATCGCGCTGGGTATCAAAGATTCGCTCGAGATCATCCAAGAGACGGGTGTCGGCAATGACGAGGCCAACCAACTGTTCATGTTTACGCAGTGGTCCGAGATGATGACGGAGTTCGCTCGCACGGGTAAAACCTCGACGGTCGTGCTGCCGAGCGACTTTTCGCAGTCGGCCTCTATGTTCGAGCAGATGCTGACCGCCGGCAAAGTTCAAAACGATTCGAAGGAGTAAACGCGCGTGAAATACACCGTCGTTTGCGTCGGTAAGCTCAAGGAGCGCTTTTGGAAGGACGCGTGCGCTGAGTACACCAAGCGCCTAGGTGCCTATGCCAAGGTTGATATCCGCGAGGTGGCCGATATCGACCCGGCTAAGGCGGGCGGCGTGGATGCCGCGCGCGACAAGGAGGGGGCGGCAATTCTTGCTGCCCTGCCGTCTCGAGCGCATGTGATCCTGCTGGCCATTGAGGGCAAAGAGCGCTCGAGCGAGGAGTTTTCGGCGAGGCTCGACGATCTTATGCTGCGAGGCAGCAGCGACATCGTCTTTGTGATTGGCGGATCGGACGGCGTGAGCGATGACGTGCGCGCACGAGCCGACGAGATGCTCAGCTTTGGACGCATTACCTTGCCGCATAACCTGGCGCGTGTGGTGCTGCTAGAGCAGATTTACCGTGCCTGCAAGATCAGTCGTGGCGAGCCGTATCACAAATAGGTCGGCAATACGAAACAATGGCGTGGGACAATAGCTTTCGTTTTTGAAGAGCGTGTCTGAGAGGACTATGAGATATGAAGATTGGGTTTGTCGGTTTTGGCAATATGGCGAGCGCTATGGCCGATGGCTGGATCGCTGCCGGTGTAGCTGCGAGCGACATGTGCGCCTGTGCGGGTCGCTACGACGCACTGGTTGAGCGCTGCGAGGCGCGCGGCATGGCCGCCTGCCACGATGCCGCCGAGGTTGTCGCCGCATCCGATATCGTGGTCGCTGCGGTCAAACCGTACATGATCGAGAAGGTATTCGCCCCGCTCAAGGATGCTCTTGCCAAAAAGGTCGTTCTGTCGGTTGCCTGGACCTGGGACAGTGTCAAGTGGGAGCAGGTCCTGCCGGGCGTCGCGCATATCTCGACGGTGCCCAACACGCCGGTTTCGGTGGGCGAGGGCGTCATCGCTTGCGAGAAGGCTTCCACGCTTAGTGATGAGCAGAGCGCAGTGGTGCTTGATCTGCTTGGCAAGCTCGGTGCGGTGGTCGAGCTCGATACGAGCCTGCTGTTTGTGGGCGGCACGGTGGGTGGTTGCGCTCCGGCATTTGTCGCCATGGCAATCGAGGCCCTGGGCGATGCAGCGGTCAAGCACGGTATCCCGCGTGCCGATGCCTATCGCATTGTGAGCCAGATGGTGCTGGGTACGGCAAAGCTGCAGCTTGCAACGGGCCAGCATCCTGCGGCGATGAAGGATGCCGTATGCTCGCCCGGTGGTGCCACCATCAAGGGCGTCGTTGCGCTCGAGGACGCCGGCATGCGTAGTGCCCTGGTCAAGGCAATCGACGCAACTCTCCAGTAAAACCTGCCATTTAGGGACAGGTTTATTTTGGCAGGTTTTTCCTGCGGTTTTGTCGTATGTGCGAAAAGCGCCCCGCAACTGGCTCAATTCCAGTTGCGGGGCGCTTACGTTTGCCCAGATAAAACCGACCAAAATAAACCTGTCCCTTTTTGGCAGGTTAGTCCCAGAAGCTGTCTTCCTCATCCTCGGACTTGGGTCCGCGGTCGACGTACATCTTATGGGTACGCTTCTCCATTACAAAGGCAAGAATCGCAAATAACAGGATGCCGCCGGCGAAAAGGATGGCAAAACCGGTGCGGGTGCCAAACAAAAAGGAAAAAACTGCGTCCATTGGGTGCCTTCTTGCGTAGTTGAGTTGGGTCGTAAACGCTCATAAGTATATACTTGCCCATACATGTACAAGGTTGCAACCTAAATGGAATGTATATCGCCGGAGGATCTAATGCTTGATATCAAGTTTGTTCGCGAGAACCCCGATGCCATCGATGTCGCCATGGCTAACCGCCAGACGTCTTGGGATCGCGAGAAGTTCTTTGAGCTCGACGACGAGCGCCGTGCCGTCATCACCGAGGTCGAGGAGCTCCAGGCTACGCGCAATGCCGAGTCCAAGAAGATCGGCGCCCTGATGAAGGAGGGCAAGAAGGACGAGGCCGAGGCCGCCAAGGAGGCCGTGCGCGCCGTCAACGAGAAGATTGACGGTCTGGCCGAGCGCCGTACTGCTCTCGAGCAGGAGCAGTACGACTTCATGGCTCACCTGCCCAACATTCCTTGCGAGGCCACGCCGTACGGCAAGGACGAGGACGAGAACATTGAGCGCCGTCGTTGGGGCACCCCGCGCGAGTTCGACTTCGACTTTAAGCCGCACTGGGATCTGGGCACCGATCTGGACATCCTCGACTTCGAGCGCGGCAACAAGCTCTCCGGCAGCCGCTTCACCGTTCTCGGTGGCGCCGGCGCCCGTCTTGAGCGCGCCCTCATCAACTTCTTCCTCGATACGCACACCAGCCGTGGCTTTAAGGAGTGGTGGCCGCCTATCGTCGTCAAGCGTCAGACCATGTTTGGCACGGGCCAGCTGCCCAAGTTCGAGGACGACGCCTACCACGTCTCGGGCGACAACTTCCTGATCCCCACCGCCGAGGTCGTGCTCACCAACCTGCACGCCGGCGAGGTCCTCGACGCCGACACCCTGCCGCGCCGCTACACCGCCTTCACCCCCTGCTTCCGCGAGGAGGCCGGTTCCGCCGGTCGCGACACCCGCGGCATCATCCGTCAGCACGAGTTCGACAAGGTCGAGATGGTCAAGTTCGCTAAGCCGGAGGAGTCCGACGAGGAGCTCGAGAGCATGACCGCCGAGGCTGAGTACCTGCTGCAGCAGCTGGGCCTGCCGTATCGCGTGATTAGCCTGTGCACCGGCGACCTGGGCTTCTCTGCCCGTCAGACCTACGACATCGAGGTTTGGCTGCCGAGCTACAACGCCTACAAGGAGATCAGCTCCTGCTCCAATTGCGGCGACTTCCAGGCCCGTCGCGCCAACATCAAGTATCGCGACCCCGAGAACTTCAAGGGCTCGCGCTACCTGCACACCCTTAACGGTTCCGGCCTGCCGGCTGGTCGTACCATGGCTGCCATTCTGGAGAACTACCAGAACGCCGACGGCACCATCACGATCCCCGAGGTTCTGCGTCCCTACATGGGCGGCCTCGAGAAGATCGAGCCGGTCGCGTAAGCTAGCTGCATAGGCGATTTGCGAGGGCGCTCCTTTTAGGGGCGCCCTATTTCGTGCGTAGGTCCATACCATGCCGTGCGGACAGTTCAATAGAAAACACACGAACAACTGTTCTGTATACAGCCATCTACCTGCTATGCTTTTGCTAAATAAGAGCGAGAGAAAGGGGACGCGATGGAGCTGTTTGATGATCGGGTGGTTTTGTTTGAGAGCGACGAGGGCGGGGAGTACCTGCTTGTAACGTGTGAGCCGTCTGGCATGGGCGGCCTGGTGGTTCGGCAGACGAGTGAGGGTCCGTTGACACAATGGTGCTTTGAGGAGTCGCCGCATGTGGTCGAGACCTTTGTGACGCACGAGGGGCTTGTGGCGCTGGAGCACTTCTATGGAGTTGGGACTTCCAACCAGGTCGCGCGCATGCTGAGCATCTCGTTTGCCGATTATGACTGTGCCCAGCGGGTGAGATCGCTCCTGAGGGAACTTGATGCCAAGTTTGACGTGATCGAAAAGCCAATCGATCGTACGGGGAACGGCGGTATACGCGGAGCAGCATGACAAAACTGCGTTCCACAAAAAAGTTTGAGATTGTGCTTGACTCCAATAAGCTAAAGTGGTTTTATATGTTTTGCGCTGCGGCGTTACCTCAGCTGGATAGAGGGTCTGACTACGAATCAGAACGTCATAGGTTCGAATCCTATACGCCGCACCAATTGAAATTGAAAGCCTCCGGCAACGGGGGCTTTTCTTTTATGCCGCCGCTGCATGGATTCGAACCTCGGTCGAGGCGCAGGCGTAAAGCGGACTATTTCCTGTCGACTCGTGTAAGATTTCGAGTAGGTGTCGCGGCCCATCCGTGACCACTCCTTCTTCAAGCGACCGATCAGGGTGATACTTCGTGGCAGAGCGTCCGACATACAAGCTCAGGTTTCTCGATCCCAAGAAGCGCTTTCCGGCGATGCCCGAGCAGCCTGCGGGGCGCTCATATGGCGTGGTCTGGAAACTCTTTGGCGAGGACCAGCATGAATCTTGTTATGTCGTCGAATTCGTTGGCAAAAGCCATGTGTCGCTTTTGGGCTACGTAAGCGTTTCGGGTGAGGTGTACAAGGTGGACCGCCCCGTTAGCGAGGCTCCGCTGCCCAACGATCCCGACATGGAGCTGGTCCTTGACGAGTCGGATTCCAGTATTGGTGAGATTATGGTAAGGGAAGCCAACGGTGCAATGCGTACGTGTGCGCAAACTGCCGGCTCTCCCGAAGGCCCCATGCGCGAGCAGTCCGACCACGAGACATGGAATTCGACCCGCGCCCTTCCTTACGGCGAGTTCATGGCCTCGATGTTCTTGCGCTACGTGATATTTGCCAACTCCGAAAGCGCTATTGCGAACACGGCGGGCGTCGACGGTCTCGATGCGGACATGCAAAACGTTGTCGACAAAATAAAGCTCGTAAAGTTGCCCGAGCCGGTCGAGGTGTTTTTGGGCTTTAACACGGCACCGCTACCTGACGCTATCGAGACGCTGCTCTACCGTGTCGACCATGCCGAGAATCCGAGCGGTATCGAGCGTTATGCGGCCGCCCTTATGAGCGAGGTCGACTTGCCCCGACTGCGCACCATCGCCGCCAAGTCCGAGATGAGCCTGGCTCGCATCGATCGCTCAAAGCTTTTCTATCTCAATTTTGATCGTAGCCTGCTGGACCAGGACGAGATTGACATGCTGCTTGCCATCGAGTGCCGTCTCAACCGCCTCTCTGGCATCCTCGAGCGCATCGGGGCCGGATTGGCCCCTGCGGCATCCTCGCCGAGCCTTGAGGGCTGCGCGCTCTTTGATTCGTGGCATATCGCCAAGACGACCAACGATGTTCCCCGACTGCTCGATACGGCCTCGAGCGATAACCCGTGGGGCAAACCGGGTACGGTGGCTTGCCAGCCGGGCGGTGAGTGGGATGTGCGTACCCGCTTCGCGCGTATTGTCGAGGCGCTTAACGTGGTCACACGGCTCGACTATACCTATCGGGCAAACGTTGCCGAGGGGATTATGCTCGTTCGGTTTGGGCGGTCTGTCGTTGATGCCATGCCGCAACGTGAATACGACGCTCAGGATGACGCCTGGCGCGAGCTGGACGAGGACATGCGCGCGATCTGGGCCGCGGAGCACGATGCGCGCGTGGCACTTACGCTTGCGGCAGCGTGTTTTGCCGCGGGCACCTGCATCACGCGCTGCTATGTGCAGATTGCTGCTCCCGACAGTGAGCAGGGCGAGCGCGTTGTCGCAACGTATTTCTTTGGGCGCGCGGCCTATCTGGCCGATTGCGTGCCTGTCGCCAAGGATCTTGAGAGCATGGACATGGACGATATGCCGTGCAAGCGTGTGCTTGAGGCGTATGAGTCAACCGCTCCGGAGACGATTGAGCCTGCGGAGGTTCATG
Organism: uncultured Collinsella sp.; assembly: GCA_900552185.1. Lineage (GTDB taxonomy): Bacteria > Actinomycetota > Coriobacteriia > Coriobacteriales > Coriobacteriaceae > Collinsella. The sequence continues at coordinate 43,086 of URYT01000001.1, forward strand.
CTCGTCCGCGTGATGACCATCGCACACTGCCGCCGGCGCTGCGCGATCTGCTGCTTGCCGATACGGCTGACGAGTTGGAGGTCATGGAAGAGGACGACGACCCATACGTGGCCCGCGTTGTTGAATTGCGCGAGCAGGCAAAAGTCGACCGTACAGGTGCCTTTGAAGGCTTTTCCCGTCTTGTCGAGGAGTTGGAGGCTAAGTGCGCCGTCGCCGAGCTTTTGGCGACAGGTCCGGTTCAAACGCAGTTTTGCGATAACCAGCTGGTACGCATGGTGCTACCGGTGTTGGAAGAAGACCGCTCTGTGCGAATCCTTCGTGCGCCCGATGCGCTGTACTTTGCCCAGCACGAGATCTGCAGCTTTTACGCCGAGCAAGAGGACTTTGAACGAGCACTGCCCGAGGTGCGCCATCTTTACGATCTGGCACGCTCGTCCATGCAATCGCACTTTGCGCTCATCAACGTGCTTGCGCGTCTGGAGCGCTTTGACGAGATTATCGAGGTGGCGCGCCACGGCCTACGTATTGCCAGCGATCGTTCTGCAATCGGCTACCTGTTCTATCGCTTGGCGTTTGCCTATTGGAATTGCGATCAGCTCGACCTGGCGCTGGCTTGTTACCGTCTGGTGCCGCGCGGCGAGGAGTCGGGCAGTAGCGCGCTGGAAGAAATGCAGGGCCTTATGAATGAGATGGGCGTCAGCGAGCCTCCGACGTTCGAGGAGGCGGTCGAGACCATCCGCAAGGCTGGACTCGAGCTGCCGCCAGTGTCCGCCGTGACGAATCAGCTGGCAGATGCCGCTGTGCAACTGGTCGACAACGGCTTCTTTTTCCTGGCACGCGGTTGCATCTTCCAAATGTGGCGCACCATGGGCAACGACGAGCTCGGCTCCCTCAACCGCTCGCTGGGGTAGGCGAAGCCTCCAAGGAGGAAAGGATGCTAGGCAATTAGAAAATTTCCTCTTGCCCATCCTTGGCTGTTTGGTTACTATAGAACAGCTGTTACGGAGAGCTGACCGAGAGGCCGAAGGTGCTCGCCTGCTAAGCGAGTATGCCCCAAAAGGGCATCTGGGGTTCGAATCCCCAGCTCTCCGCCAGTAAGACTTTAAAGAAGGGTTCCGAAAGGGGCCCTTTTTTAGTTGAACCACGTTAGCTGGGGATTCGAACCCGAGAGGGCACGGGCGTTAAGCAAACGCGAAAGCGTTTGTAGCCCGTGGGCGAAAAGCCGCCAGGCTTTGAAGCCGGAGGGCACGCGCAGCATGCCCGGACATCCCCAGCTCTCCGCCAGTTTAACTTTAAAGAAGGGTCCCATTGGGGGCCCTTTTTTATTATCGAGAAAGGGCGCTGGGGATTCGAACCCTCAAAAAGGAGGCATCCTTTCGGACGCCTCCTTTCAGTGGACTTATTATTCTTGCGCCCTACATCTCAGGCTTATAGGACAAAATGTGTGTCTACTTTAGGGGTATCGGCGCAGGTCGATGCC
>URYT01000002.1 GCA_900552185.1 uncultured Collinsella sp.
TCGGCGGCATCCATAAAGACAATATCCTCAAGCTCAAAGGCTCCGGCGCGGACGGCGTGGCTCTCGTGAGCGCTATTTTCAGTGCCGAGGACATTGAGGCTGAGTGCAAAGAGCTGAAGGCACTGACAGAACAAATCATCTAAAGGAGCAAACCCATGAAAACTGCACTTACCATCGCGGGCAGCGATTCCAGCGGCGGCGCCGGCATTCAGGCCGACCTCAAAGCCATGACCATGAACGGCGTCTTCGCCATGAGCGCCATCACCGCCCTGACGGCCCAGAACACCACCGGCGTATCCGGCATCTTCGAGGTCAGCCCCGAATTTCTGGCCCAGCAGATAGACGCCGTCTTCACCGACATCCGCCCCTGCGCCGTCAAGATCGGCATGGTGTCTGCCCCGCTCATTGAAACGATCGCCGAGCGTCTCCGCTTTTACAAGGCGGAACACATCGTCGTGGACCCCGTGATGGTAGCCACCTCCGGCTCTGATTTGATTGCATCGGATGCCGTGCGCACCCTGCGCCGGGAGCTGTTCCCTCTGGCCGAGGTCATCACGCCCAACCGGCACGAGGCCGAAGTGTTGTCCGGCCTGCACATCTCGGGCCGTACCGACATGAGCGCCGCCGCCCGGGCCATCGCCGCCGACTGCGGCTGTGCCGTCCTGCTCAAGGGCGGCCACAGTGACACCGACGCCGACGATCTGCTCACCTTCCCGGATGGCACGGAGATCTGGTTTCCGGGTAAACGTATCGCAAACCCCAACACCCACGGTACAGGCTGCACTCTGTCCAGTGCCATTGCGGCCAACCTTGCCAAAGGGTTTGCGCTGGAAGAAGCGATCGCCCGGGCCAAGGCTTACCTGACCGACGCGCTGAACGCGCAGCTCGATTTGGGCCGCGGCTCCGGCCCGCTGGACCACACTCTGGGCGGCGTCGGGGTCGAAAACTGGATGCACGGCGTCCCGGACGCTGTTCATAAATAAAGAGAGCGTATTTTCGGAGGATTTTCAAATGCAGACTTACACCACACAGATGGATGCCGCCCGCAAGGGCATCGTCACGCCCCAGATGGAAACGGTGGCCAAGAAGGAGTACCGCACCGTCGAAGAGATCCGTCAGCTGGTCGCTGAGGGCAAGGTCGCCATCCCGGCCAACAAGCACCACGAGTGCCTGAACCCCGAGGGCATCGGCTCCATGCTCCGCACCAAGATCAACGTCAACCTCGGCGTCTCCCGCGACTGCAAGGACTACAACATCGAGATGCAGAAGGTCATGAGCGCCGTCAACATGGGCGCAGAGGCCATCATGGACCTCTCGAGCCACGGCAATACCCAGCCCTTCCGTCAGAAGCTGACCCACGAATGCCCCGTCATGATCGGCACTGTGCCGGTGTACGACTCGGTCATCCACTACCAGCGCGACCTCGCCACCCTGACGGCACAGGACTTCATCGACGTGGTACGTCTGCACGCAGAGGACGGCGTGGACTTCGTCACCCTCCACTGCGGCATCACCCGTAAGACCATCGAGCAGATCCGCAAGCATAAGCGGAAGATGAACATCGTCAGCCGCGGCGGCTCGCTGGTGTTTGCATGGATGTGCATGACCGGCAACGAGAACCCCTTCTATGAGCACTTTGACGAGATTCTGGACATCTGCGAAGAGCACGACGTCACCATCTCTCTGGGCGATGCCTGCCGCCCCGGCTGCCTCGCCGACGCCACCGACGTCTGCCAGATCGAAGAGCTGGTGCGTCTGGGTGAGCTGACCAAGCGGGCCTGGGCGCACAACGTCCAGGTCATGGTGGAAGGCCCGGGCCATGTGCCTCTGAACCAGGTCGCCGCCAACATGGAGATCCAGAAGACCATCTGCATGGGCGCACCTTTCTACGTCCTCGGCCCCCTCGTCACCGACATCGCCCCTGGCTATGACCACATCACCGCTGCCATCGGCGGCGCCATCTCCGCCAGCTCCGGTGCCGACTTCCTGTGCTACGTGACACCGGCAGAGCACCTATGCCTGCCCAACGCCCAGGATGTGCTCGACGGCCTCATGGCCACCAAGATCGCCGCACACGCCGCCGACATCGCCAAAAAGGTGCCCCACGCCCGCGACATGGACGACAAGATGGGCCAGGCACGCCGCAAGCTTGACTGGGACGCCATGTGGGAGTGCGCGCTCGACCCGGTTACGGGCAAGAAGCGCTACGAGGAGTCCCCCGCCGCCACCGAGGGCACTTGCACCATGTGTGGCAAGATGTGCGCCGTCCGCACCGTCAACAAGATCTTCGAGGGCACCACGATCGACCTCGGCATGGAGGACTAGCCTGTCGCCGCGGCCGCTTCTGTCGGCGAGCTGGTGCCTGTCAATTGTTGACGTGTGAACATTTGCTTACATTTGCGTAAAGATTGCATCGCCCGCCCGGGTTCGACATAGAGTCGGCCCGGGCATCTTTATAATGCTGGCTTATAGACCCATTTGATTCCGACCGAACAAGGGAGCGAACATGGATCGCAGTAAGGTACCTGCCGTTCTATCCATCGCAGGATCCGATTCCAGCGGTGGCGCCGGCATTCAGGCCGACATCAAGACCATCACGGCGCACCGCCTGTATGCCGAGACGGCCATCACCGCCATCACCGCACAGAACACCCTGGGCGTTACCGCCGTGCAGGATATCTCGCCAGATATCGTAGCCGCGCAAATAGACGCCGTTTTTGACGATATCCGCCCCAGCGCCGTCAAGATCGGCATGGTTTCTTCTGTCGAGATTATCGAAGTCATCGCCGACCGCTTGAGCGCCTGGAACGCAACGAACGTGGTCGTCGACCCCGTCATGGTCGCCACCTCGGGCGCGCGGCTGATTGCCGAAGATGCCGCCGAGGCGCTCACCCGCCGCCTGTTCCCGCTAGCGACGGTTATCACGCCCAATATTCCCGAGGCCATGGCCCTGCTCGACTACGAGGTCGACTCCGAGCGCACGCAGCAAAATGCTGCCATGCTCCTCACCCGCCGCTTTGGTTGCGCATCCCTCGTTAAGGGTGGGCATCTTGTCAACGAGGCCAACGATGTACTGGCCGAACCCGCGCCACTCGATGACGAGGGCAACCATCTGGGAGATCCACTCACCACGTGGTTCCGCCACAAGCGCATCGAGACCGACAACACGCACGGCACCGGATGCACGCTCTCGTCCGCCATCGCCTGCGCGCTGGCTCAGGGCATGGATCTTGCCGACGCCGTCAACGCCGGCAAGGCCTACCTAACCGGCGCTCTGGCCGCCGGCTTTGACATGGGCAAAGGCTCCGGCCCCGTCAACCACATGTGGCAGTATTAAGATTCGCAGTCCAAAGCCACCGCAAAGGCGCCCGTCCCCTTTGCGGTGGCTTGGGGTCGCGCTACTCTCCGAGCATCTCTTGGAGCTTGGCCGCCACGGCGTGACCCAGGCTCTCATGGCTTTCGGGCATCATATGCAGATAGTCGATATCGCCCGGCTCGGCAAACTCCGCTGCATTCAAAAAGTCGCAGCCAAACTGCTCGGCTACGTGCGCATAGTATTCAGCAAAATGCTCCGAGGCCTCGACGGAACGCTCGTCAAAATCGGTCATATATACATCGGCGATTTGCGGCTTGATCTTGATAGGTGCCATCAGCAGAATACGCGGGCAGGGTGCAGCATTGGTCCAGGGAAATGCACGCACCGCGCGAATCAGCGCCATGGTGCCACGGGCAATATCGGAGGCCGTCACACCAAAGACCGTCTTGCAATCGTTGGTTCCCAGCATAATAACGATCGCATCCAGCGGCTTATGGGCCTCGAGCAGCATCGGCAGTGCGCGGATGCCGTTAAGATTGGTGTTCAGATGGCACATGTCGTCGCGTACCGTCGTGCGGCCGTTGAGGCCTTCTTCAATTACATGCCAGCCCTCGCCTAAGTCACGTTGGGCCACGCCGCACCAGCGCACATCCTGCGCATAGCGCACCGCGGTGCCGTCGCGCATGCCCGCCGGATCGTAACCATAGGTGTTGCTGTCGCCAAAGCATAGAACGTTTTTCATCGTAAGCCCCTCGCTCAGTAAAAAACCGACGGAAGCAGCCTCTCCCGCCGGCTCGACCCATCTGTCAGCACGTACCGATTACAGGTACTTGCGCCAGTCGTCCTCGTCCTCATCATCCTCGGTAGCAGCTTGGATCTGCTCGGCGGCGCGAGCTGCCGCAGCGCGAGCGGCAACCTGGGCATAGGACTCCTCGTTGCGCTCGGGGAAGTTTGCCAGCACGTGCTCGAACTTGGCAAAATCCTCATCCCAGCGCGTAGAAGGCACGGCAAAGAAGACTTGCTTGACCTTAAAGTCGCCCGACGCGAGCTCCTTGCGGAAGAGCTCGGCCACGGCCTCTGCGTCAAAGCCGTTGTTGTCGCAGCCCCAAGCGCCCAGCACGAGCTTCTCGCGACCTAGCTCGTCGCAGATGGCAAGCACAAAGCGAATGCGGTCGCGCAGGGCATCCAGCAGAGCATCGTCGCTCACGCGATACTCCTGGCGGGCGCGCTTAACGTTGGGCGCGGCGGCCACGATCACGTCGGCGTATGCATGCACGTGGTTGCGGTCGAAGCGCACCGCAGGCACCACCAGCGCACGGTTTCGGTAAAGCTCGCAGTTGATGTTGCGGCGACGGTTCTCGCCGTACCATTTGCGCTGCTTATCGAGAACGTTGTACAGATACGAATCGGCGCACAGCGTGGCCTCCTGGCCCAGATAACCCTGAATATAGCCACCGCCCGGATTGGTGAACGAGGCAAAGGCGAGCACGGCCATGTCGCAGAACTGCGCATAGCCACGACCGTTGTCCAAGATGGCCTGCGTGGTGGAGGCATCGAGCACGGTGACCTCGGGCAGAACCGGAGCGGGCTCCTCAGCAGGCGCGGACTCAGCTTCGGCGATTTCCTCGGCAGGCTCCTCGACGGGCTCGAGCGCTGCCTCGACCTCGGCAGCCTCCGCGCCCTCGACGTCCTCGGCAACCTGTTCTTCGGTGGCCACAGCACTCTGAACCTTGGCCTTCATCGCCGAGACAAAGCCGGCAGGCATACCGTCAAACTCGCGAACACCGGCAAGCGAACGCTCGATATCCTTGGCGCACGCTTCGGACACAGTTGCCACGTGACGCTCGGCGGCCTTGGCACGGGCCTCGCGCTTGGGATTGGGCTGACCCGCTCGGTTGGACCTGCGGTTACGGTTCCTGTTGTCGACGTCTGCCATAAGTGGTCACCTTTCTCGGTCTCTGCCGCTATCGGCTTTTCCCATCCATGATACCCCGCCGCGTACAAAAAAGACGGCCCCGAAGGACCGCCTTTCGCATCGATTTGCACGCACGGCAAGCACCGCCGCAATTCGCCACTAGTCGCGACGGCCGAGGATGTTCAGAATGCGCAGGAACACGTTGATAATATCCACGAACAGGTTAGAGGCCATAAGCACGGCGTTGGGCAGCGTAGGCGGCACCGTCGTGGCAACATAGGTGTCGTAGCCAATAAAGCCGGCGAACACCACGATCACGATCAGGTCGGTGATGGTCTGTGAGACGCCCATGAACATCAGCACGATCTCAACCAGAATAGTAGCGAGCAGAATGCCAAAACCGATGCCATATACGCGCTGGAAAAACTTGGGGAACGTCACGCCCAAGGCGCCAAAGACAAAGGTGATGGCGGCCGTGGCGATAAAGGCAGTGTTGATGGTGGGCAGGTCGTAGTTGGCAAGGCCAAACGACGCGGTCAGGCCAAAGGTGCTCGCAAAGATTACGTAGCCCACAAGGGACAGGCCCACGGACTGCTTGCTGGCGGCGGCCGACATCATGACCATGCCGACGATGGTCAAAATAAATGAGCCAAAGACCAGCGGCAAAGCGGCGCCGCTCATCATCATGCGCGCAAACGACATGGTGCTCGTAAAGTAAGCACCGACGCCCATGGCGCAAAAGCCCAAAAAGATCAGGGCAGACATGACAAGGTTGTACGCGCGCGGCGACATCTCCTTGGCGCGGCTTGCGCCGCTCTCGACGGGGCCGTTCTGATAGCCCTGGATATCGTTCATAGGTTCGTCCTTTCAAAAAGTGCCGTGAAAGACGGCGCAGCAGGTGACAAGATTCCTGTCATTGTACCCGAATGCCGTACGTCCTTACCCACGGCGCTCGCCCTCGAGCGTACGGTCGAATGCCCACACCCACCAACGCATCAGATGGGCCTGCGAACCATCTGGTCGTTCGCGCGTCTGGTCCTCCAGATACAACTCGGTCGCGTGCCCGCCAAAACGCACCTTATAGGTTGCCGTACGGATGCCGTGAACCGTCAGGCCAAACCCAGTGGTCGAGACAATCTCGTCAATCGTAAAGCAACGACCGTCGACCCAGCAGACGGTGACCGGCACGACCTGTCCGCCCGCGAGGATGCGGGCCACGACGTCCACATACTGCTTGTGCACGCGCCGAGTTTTGCCATCTGTCTGTCGATATTCCATGCCTCCTATTATCGAACGCATGTTTGCATGTTGTAAAGCGAACAGACTGTGGTTTTGGAGTGTCGTAGTAATCGCACGTGTCCGCATGGCGTGTTAGCAAAAAGAACACCCGCGGTCAACAGGGCTAATATTCAATTTTAGTGCCAAAAAGTTCACTTCTCCCATCAGAACTCGGTAAAGAGACCCGCAGGAGGTGATACGATTTATCATGTTTTTGTAACGTGTCTGCAAACTTCGAGAAAGCCCATATATGGACGTAACGTTCTCAACCTTCCTCGGCCAAATTGTGTCGAACCCAGTCCTTGCCGTCACCGTGATCCTCGCGTTGGGCGCCATCTTCGTCAATGGATGGACCGACGCGCCCAACGCCATCGCGACCTGCGTCACTACGCGTTGCATGCCCGCCCGCGCCGCCATTCTCATGAGCGCCGCATTCAACTTCCTCGGCGTGCTCATCATGACACACTTTAACGCGAGCGTCGCCAACACCATCTCACATATCGTCGACTTTGGCGGAAACAGCACCATGGCGCTCGCCTGCCTATGCGCGGCGCTGTTCTCCATCGTCGTCTACGGCGCCACAGCGTCGCGTTTTGGCATCCCCACCTCGCAAAGCCACAGCCTTATCGCCGGCCTGACCGGTGCCGCCATCGCCCTCGGCGGTGCGAGCAGCGTCAACGTCCACGAGTGGATGAAGGTCATCTACGGTCTGGCGCTCTCCATCGGCCTGGGCTTTGTCATGGGCTGGGTCCTGTGCAAGCTCGTCTCGATTCTTTTCGCCGCCGCCAACAGGCGACGTGCCAATGTCTTCTTTAAATACGCTCAGATCGCGAGCGCTGCGGCCATGAGCTTTATGCACGGCGCGCAGGATGGACAGAAGTTCATCGGCGTGCTCTTTTTAGGCGTGGCCTTTGCCAGCGGCCAGACGAGCGTCGGCGATGCAGGCATCCCCATCTGGATTATGCTGCTGTGCTCGGCCACTATGGGTATCGGCACCAGCGTGGGCGGCGAGCGCATCATCAAGTCCGTCGGCCAGAGCATGGTCAAGCTCGAAAAGTATCAGGGCTTCTCCGCCGACCTCGCAGGCGCCGCAAACCTGCTGCTTGCCACCCTTACCGGCATCCCCGTGTCCTCCACACACATCAAGACCTGCGCCATCATGGGCGTCGGTGCCGTCAAGCGCCTCTCAGCCATCAACTTCGGCGTCGTCAAAGACATGATGTTCACCTGGTTCTTCACCTTCCCCGCCTGCGGACTCATCAGCTTTGTCATGGCCAAGCTGTTCATGATGTTCCTCTAGTCAAACCGAACGTCCATCCGGACTGCATTACCTCGCCCACCCGTCTTCGCCTCGAAAGGACCCACCCATGGCAAAGAAACCCGATTCGTTCTACTTCGACAACTACGTCGCCTGCGCCGACCTTGCCGTCCAGGCCGCCGAGCTGCTCACCAAGATTTTCGAGAACTTCGATCCCGCAAAGATTCACGATATGCTCAACAAGATGCACGCGATCGAGCATGCGGCCGACAAGAAGCACCATGAGCTTGAGGACGCCTTGCTCACCGCCTTTATCACCCCGCTCGAGCGCGAGGATCTGGATCTGATGAGCTGCTCACTCGACACCGTGCTCGACCGCATCGAGGGCGTCGTGCAGCGCGTCTACTTCACCAACATCCAGAGCATCCATCCCGACGCCATCGTCATCGCCCACAAGGTGACTGACGCCTGCCGCGCCATGAAAGACCTGATGGTCGAGCTGCCCAACTACCGCAAGTCCAAGACCCTGCGCGAACTCGTCATCCAGATCAACACCATCGAGTCCGAAGCCGACGAGCTCTATATCAACGCCATGCGCAACCTGCACGTTAACGGCAAGGACCCGCTCGAGGTCATCGCCTGGCGTGACGTATACGCCTTCCTGGAGTACTGCGCTGACTGCTGTGAGAATGTGGCCGATGTTGTGGATTCGATTGTCATGAAGAACAGTTAATTGGGGGTACGTGTCCCGGCGGCGAAGGGCCGGCACCTGTTTGCTTTCTCACTCCGGCTGCATGGCAGAGTCGTTCGAAAGTAAACAGGTGCCGGCCCTTCGCCTTACGTACCACCATTGGGAACTTTGGCTGATACTTTGAAAGCGATGGGGCTTTTGTTGGCGGGGCCTTTGGACCCGATTGGGAACTTTGGGACCGCCTTAAACGTTTGGGTGGATGGGGCTTTGGGTACCCTTTGTTTTACTTTGGATTGATTCGTTGAATTTGGAGGTCTTGGTTGTGAGTTATTTGGATCTGGCTCGTGGTCGGTATTCTTGTCGTTCGTTTGAGGACCGTTCTGTTGAGCAGGCTGTGGTGGATGCCATTGTTGAGGCTGGGCGTATTGCTCCTTCTGCTTGTAATAATCATCCAACCCGTGTGATGGTGTTGGATACGCCTGAGCTTCTGGAGAAGGCAGCTGCTTGTCAGCCTCGGTTTGCTCGTGATGAGTCTATCTTTGGCGCTCCGCTTGTCTTCCTTATTTGCAGCGTTACCGGTGATGCTTGGGTGCGCCCGTATGACCAGATGAATTCCAGCGAAATCGATACGTCCATCGTGTGTGATCAGATGATGATGGAGGCCACCGAGCAGGGCCTGGGAACGTGCTGGGTGTGCCATTTCAAGCCTGAGGTGGCACAGGAGCAGTTCAATCTGTCCAAGGGCGTCTATCCCTATCACATGCTCGTCTGTGGCTATCCCGCCGACCACATCGCCGATCCCGAGCATCGCGAGGCACGCACCATTCCCCTCTCCGACTTCCTCCTCAAGTAGATTTTTGGGACATGCCTTAAAACCTACCCTTGACCGCTCACCCGTTCGCCGAGTTCTGCGCCACCATGTGCAGGGCTCGGTTTTTTATGTTGCGCGCCCTTGCACAGTCATAAAAAAGGACCCGCAAGCTGCGGGTCCTTTCGAGGCACTAAATTGTAGGCCGAATGTTAGTCCAGGTCGTCGGCAGCGAAGTTGTCGATCGGGGCGAAGGGATCGGCCACGGGGACAACCGGGTCAGCGACGGGCAGCGGCTCGGCGGGAACAGTCACCGCAGGAGAAGCGGCAGAACCGACCGGCGTAGAGGCCATCAGATCGGCCGGGAAGGAGTTCTGGGCATCGTCCATAAAGTGCTGGATGAGCTTGAGATACTCGGCCTTGAACTCCTCACGGGAAGCTTTGAGACGATCGATCTCCTCGAGCTCGGCCTGCTTTTCGGTCAGAGCCTGGCGGATAACCTCGCGGGCCTTGGCGTCAGCCTCGTTGCGGATACGCTCAGCGTTCTCGTTGGCATCGTTGACGATGGTCTCAGCGGTCTGCTGGGCAGCGATCAGGGCGGCAGAAATCTGGCGCTCCTGAGCGGAGAAGTCAGGGGCGGGAGCAGCCACGGGGGCGGCAGGAACGGCCTGGTCGGCGTTATCCTGAGCCTGGGCAAGCTGAGCCTGTGCATCGGCAAGCTGCTGCTCGGTAGCAGTCAGACGACCCTTAAGGTCGACGATCTTAGCGAGCATAGCGTCAACCTCGGAGGACAGCGTCTCCAAGAAGACGTCGACCTCGGCAGGATCGTAGCCACGCTTGGCCTCAGAGAAAGTCTGAGCCTGGATGTCTGCAGGGGTAATAGCCATAACAAGTCTCCTTTTTCATCGCCTCGGCGCTACACGCCCGACGTAAGTTACTAAGTCAGTTCTACACGAGTATACCTATAAGAAGCTGCAGAACCAGCCTCTGCACCAACTGCAACGCAATAATCGCAACGACCGGCGAAAAATCGATACCGCCCATCGGCGGGATGAAACGACGGAACAGGTTGAGCCACGGACCGCAGACGCTATCGAGCACCGCGGCGATATCCTGCAGCAGGCCGCCCTGCTTCATGGGAATCCACGTCATAAAGCAATAGACCACGATGAGCGTGGAGTAGAAGTTGAACAGCGTGTTGACCAGCTGGACAATGGTGTAGATGTTGATGAGAATCTCCTCGTCTTGGGTTTACTTAAGGTAGCCGTCGGCGCGCAGCTTCTTGAGGTCCGAATCCTTGACCTCGCAGCCGGCGGGCAGCACCATAAACACGCGATCGCCCACCTCTTTAACCGTAGCGCCCAGACCACAGGCAAAGCCATAGCTAAAGTCCAGGACGCGTTTGGCGACCTCAGTGCGAACGCCAACAAAAATCAGCGCAACGGGCTGCTTGGTGCGCACACGGCGGACAACGGTCTCGACATCGTCATAGCTCTCGGGACGCAGAACATAGGCAGGCAGCTGCGGCGTGGCGTTAATGATGTTGCTCGCATAGGCCGAAGCGTCGCTCGGCGCAGGAGCGGGCGCAGGTGCCGCGGCGCGAGCGCGAGCGCTCTCGGCATAGCTCGACGGCGTGTCGTAAGCGCCGGGACGATAGCCGCCCGCGACACTATCCTGAGAACGCGACGGCGGATTGTACGTCGTTGCATGACGGGAGTCATCGCCGACCAGCTGGCCGGAGCGCGTGTACACCGCGACAGACTCGGCCTCACCGCGGCGCGTCTGGCCCAGCAGGCCGTTACTCGGCTCGTCCTGGGTATAGAAGCCCTCGCCCGAGGCGCCGCTGTAACCGTTGTTCTGATAGCCATCGTCGTAGCCGTCATCGTAGCCGTAGTCGTCATCCTGGTCATAGCTCTGGTCGTAACCCTGCTGGCCGCCCAGGTGCATCTTATTTTTAATCTCGTCAAGGAAGCCCATGGTTGTGTCCTCTCACGGTTTAGTGCAGGCGCTCTGTAAACCAGTGCGCACTTCAGAGCCCTATTTTACTGCAAACTCCGGGCTAAATACTACCCTGCCCAGGCGAACGAGCGTAGAGCCCTCCTCAAGGGCAGGCTCAAAGTCCTCGCTCATGCCGCAAGAAAGCTCGGGCAGTCTCAGATCGGGATGCGCCGCCTCCAGCTCATCCCTCAGCTCTCGCAGCCCGGCAAAGGTGCGACGCGCCACATCCTTGTTCCCCCGAGGGGCCATAGTCATAAGGCCCTGCACGCAAATTCCCTCAAGTTCCGCAAGCTCGCCGGCAGCGCCACGAATCTCATCGGGCGAAAAACCGCCCTTGGACTCCTCGCCGCTTACGTTAACCTCGATCAGCACCTGCTGGGGGGCGGCGAGCTCGCCAGCTTCGATCTTGCGAATGGCACGGCTCGAGATCGCCTGCGCCAAATGAAGCGACCCCACCGAATGAATCAGCTCGGCCGAGTCCAACACCGCGTTGATCTTGTTGGTCTGAAGGTTGCCAATCATGTCGAAGCGCACCTCGGGCAGCTCCGGATGATCCGCCAGACCTGCAAGTTTGCGGACGAGCTCTTGCGGGCGGTTCTCGGCAAAATGGCGATACCCCACCTGGATGGCCGCGATGGTCTCATTGACGCCGACGGTCTTGGATACGGCAATCAGACGCGCGGCATCGTGGGGCCTCCCAGCGCGATCGAGCGCCGCATAAAAACGCTCGAGTATCTGCTCGCGGCGAGCGCGCATTACATCCAAATAGTTATCCATTGCCAATCGCCTCCGCTAACAGCACAACAAGTAGTCCCATGCTAGCGCAAGAGCGCGGCCCCGCATCCGCAAGGCCGCGCTCCCTCAGGTATTTACAATCTCTCAACGAACGGGGCTACCTACTCCTCGTCGTCCTCGCCATCGTCCTCGTCCTCAAGATGATCGAGCAGGTAGCGAAGACCCTCGCTGACCTCGTTAACGGGCACCTTGGCAACGTAGCGCGCGTCGACGGCGGGCCTCATGATAACACCCTCGCCCGAAGGCACACGCATGCTCTCGAGCTCATCCTCATCAGTGCGGGCGATATCGCCGGCATTCATGCGCTGACCAGTCAACAGGAAGGCCAGACGGCAAGCGGCATCGATGGAAATCGAAGCGATGCGATCGAGGTAGCGCGAAACCATGATGGCGCGGCGCAGGTCGTCATAGTTGCTGTCGTCGTCCATAAAGTCGCCCGTATCCATCCGGTTAAAGGTGCGGAAGAACTTCTCGTACGCCGCATGCACCGGCTCGTCCTCGACGGCCAGGTTGCAGATGATGGACATGTCATTGGTGACGAGCGCAGAAAGCGAAGAGCCCAGCACCTGGTAGACGGCCTCAGCCTCGGCCTCGACCGTGCCGACAAGCTCCTTGGGCAGCGAGATGTCAGCCTTGATCATATGACGCGTGGCGCGGCAGATCTGACGGACCTTATCGGTCATGCGCTGCAGGTTAAAGTCGACGTAGATGATCGTCTGAAGCAGGCGGAAGTCGGAGGCGACCGGTGACTGCGTGGCGATCAGGTTGTAGCAGACGGCCTCCAGGTTGGCGCAGCGCGCGTCAATCGAAAGTGTGCGCTTCTTGGTCTTGGTGGCGAGCTTGCGGTCGTCGGTAACATAGGCCCTCACGGCATCGTGGAGGGCCAGATCGACGGCCTCGTAGATGCTCAGCATCTCGTGGCGGGCCTCGATGAGCTGACGGGAAAACAGTTTGCGCATGGTTCACTCCAATCAGTTGGGTGCGGTCATGCCGCCCGCACAGTGAATACGCACCGGACCAGGTCCGATCGGCTTGGGACTAGTCGCACCGATCAGCCAAAGCGGCCGGTGATATAGTCTTCCGTCCGCGAGTCCACCGGGCTGGTGAAGATCGCGTCGGTTTGACCATACTCGATGAGCGTAGCGGGCTCGCCGGCAACTTCCTGCAAGAAAAATGCGGTGTAGTCGCTGATACGAGCCGCCTGCTGCATAGAATGCGTGACGATGATGATCGTCATCTCGGGCGCCAGCTCGGCCATCAGATCCTCGACCTTAGAGACGGACGTGGGATCGATGGCGGAGCAGGGCTCGTCCATCAGAAGGACATCGGGCTGCACCGCAAGCACGCGCGCGATGCACAGACGCTGCTGCTGACCGCCCGAGAGCGCCAAACCATCCTTGTTGAGCTGATTGGATACCTCTTTCCAGAGGTTGGCGCGCTTGAGCGATTCTTCCACGATGTCGTCGAGGTCGCTTTTGCTAGTCACGCCCTGCAAACGAGGGCCAAAAGCGACATTCTCGTAGATGGATTTGGGAAACGGGTTGGGCTGCTGAAAGATCATGCCCACGCGACGACGGAGATCGACCGGGTCGACACCCTCGGCATAGATATCGTTGCCGTCGAGCGTCATGGTGCCCTCGATGCGCGTGCCCTCGATCAGGTCGTTCATACGGTTGATGCAGCGCAAAAACGTCGATTTGCCGCAGCCCGAAGGGCCAATAAACGAGGTGATGGCGTTTTTGGCGATGTTGAGGTCGAGCCCCGTCAGCGCATGAAAGTCACCGTACCAAAAGTTGAAATCCTTGGCCGTAATGGCCGCTTGCTCCAGCGTGGGAGCGGACTGATAAACGGACATGGGACTCCTTAACTAGCGACGCTTGCGCGACAGGAAGCGCGCAAACAGGTTGAAGGCCAGAATGATCACCATCAGCAAGAGCGCGGTGCCGTAGGCTGCGTTCATGTTGATGCCGTCGTTGGCAAGCAGGTACAGGTGAACCGTCATGGGGCGGCCGGAATCGAGCGGCGAAATAGGTAGATTGATGGCCTGCCCCATGGTGTAGAGCACCACCGCGGTCTCGCCAATGGCACGGCCGATGGCGAGGACGATGCCCGTGGCAATACGGCCAAAGGCAGAAGGAAGCACGATCTTGGAGACAACCTGCCACTTGGTGGCGCCCAGGCCATATGCGCCCCAGCGGATATAGCGCGGAACGGCGCGAATGGCCTCTTCGGTGGTACGCATGACGATGGGAAGCATCAAGAGCGCGAGTGCCAGGGCGGCCGAGACCATCGAAAGGCCCAGGCCCATGGCCTCGACAAACAAGGCGTAGCCAAACAGGCCCATAACGATGGAGGGCACCGAGGCCAAAGCGTCAGCAGCGTAGCGAATGAGCTCGACGACCTTGCCCTGCTTGGCGTACTCGGCCAGATAGACGGCTGCCAGCACAGCGATCGGCGTGCAGATAAGCATGGCGAGCGCCGTCACGTAGACGGTCGATACGATCGTGGGCCAAATTCCGCCCTCGGCGTTGACGCCCTGGGGCCAACCGAAGATAAAGTCGAGCGAGATGTGTGGCAGGCCGTTGATGACCACGTAGGCGATGATAGCGACCAGCACCAGCGTGGTGATGTAGGCAGCGGCACGAAACACGCCAAGCATGATCTTGTTGGACAGGTCCTTGTTGATGCGGCCCTTCTTGCCGTGGGAAAGGGCACGCTTGATGCGCTCGCGCGACGAGGTCGTATCGACCGTCGTGTCAACGGAATCGGACATAGCCTACCCCCTCTTCTTCTTGGAAATCAGACGGACGATGCCCACCAGCGTGGCGGAGATGATAAACAGGACCACGCCCATGCCGAACAGCGCCGAGCGATGCAGACCCGAGGAATAGCTCATGTCGAGCGCGATCTGGCTCGTGAGCGTCGAGATAGGGCTCGCAATGCTGTCGGGAATAACCGGGGCGTTACCCACGACCATGAGCACGGCCATGGTCTCTCCGATGGCACGGCCCATACCCAGCACGATGGCATCCACGATACCCAGCTTAGCGGCAGGTAGCACGACCTTATAGACGGTCTGCCACTTAGTAGCACCCATGGCATACGATGCCTCGCGAATGCCCATGGGAATGGAATTGAGGGCATCGATGGTGAGCGTGGTGATGGTAGGGACGATCATGATGGCGAGCACAAACCACGCCGTCAGCGCACCAAAACCAAGGCCGCCGGTCAGTTGTGCGATAAACGGGCGGATGATGATCATGCCGAAAAAGCCGTAGATGATGGAGGGTATGCCCGCCAGCAGGTCAACGGCGGGGCTGATGAGCTTGCGCACGCGCTTGCTGGCAATCTCGACCAGGTAAACGGCCGTACCCACGCCCAGCGGCACGCCCATGGCGAGCGCACCGACGGTCACCAGACCTGAGCCGGCAAGCAGCGACATGATGCCGTAGTGGCCCTCAGAGGGCGCCCACGTAAAGCTAAAGAAGTCCGCCAGACCGATGTCGGTAAAGACGGGCAGCGCCGAGTACGTGGTAAAGACAAAAATCAGGATGACGGTAACGACCGCCAAGAACGCGCAGGCAAAGAAGATCCACTGCAGCGCCTTCTCCTTGATATAGGTACTGCGCGATACGAGCGCCAGCTCGCGCTTCTTGGGTGCCTGAGCATTCTGCTCAGTCTGGGAGTTTTCCTGTGCTTCCATGCTACTCACTCCCCTTCTCGTCGTTGGTGACGGGAATAAAGCCCGCCTCGCGAATCTGCTTGTCCATCTTTTCGGACGTCACGTAGTCGATGTAATCCTGCGCCTGCTGCGAAGGCGCACCCTTCACAAAGAAGTAAAGGTCGCGCGAGATGGGATAGCCGCCACTCGCGACCGTCTTCTCGGACGCCTCAACATGATTGACCGAGACAGCCTTGACCGAGGTCTTGGCGTTGAGGCTATCGACGAAGCCCAGCGAAATGTAGCCGATGGCCCCACGCGAACGAGATACCACGTCGCGCACCTGGCCCGTACCCGAAAGAACAGCCGAGCGGCGATCGAACGGCGTGCCATCCATCACGATGGTACGGAAGGCCTCGCGCGTACCGGACGCCTCGTCTCGGTTGATGACCTGAATCCTCAGGTCCTCGCCACCGACCTCTTTCCAATTGGTAATCTTGCCGGCGTAGATATCGCGGAGCTGCTCGGTCGAGAGGTTATCGACGGGGTTGTCGTCGTTCACGATGACCGCAATACCGTCGTGGGCAATGACGATGGGAGTCAGGCCCAGATCCTGTTCGTCGGCATTGAGTCCACGGGAGGAGCTGGCGATATCGGCCGTGCCGGCGCTGACGGCCTCGATCCCAGCGGAAGAACCCAAACCGGAAACGAGCACGTCGATGCCGGTCTCCTCCTTAAAGCCCTCGGCCGCAATCTCGGCGATAGGAAGGCAGGTCGTGGAGCCGGCCACGGTAATGGAAGAGGTAGAAGATCCCGAAGAACAGGCGCACAGCGTAAGCGTAAGCACAGCGGCGCTCAGGACCGATACGATCTTTCTCATAGCATCACGCCGATCGCAGCATGGCGCCCACAGGTGCCGTCCTCGTTACGGTAGGAATAAAAGCGGTCGTTCTGACGCACGGTCGAAAGCTGGGTATCCACGATATTATCCGCGTCGACACCGACATCTACCAGCGCCTCGCGAATGGCAGCGGAAAGATCAAGCATGCGAGAGGTATTCGCATCGATGCAAGAGAACTCGGCGGCAAAGCGATCCATGAGTTCCTGGGATACCTCATATTCGTCACCCAAGATATGGGGGCCGATATAGGCGGAAACGTCGCTCGCATCGCAACCGGCAGCATCGCAAAGCGCCTGGCACGCCTTGGCGGAAATACGTGCAATCGTGCCCTTCCAACCGGAGTGCACCACGGCAAATCCGCCGGGGGCCACCAGCACCACGGGAACGCAGTCGGCAAAGCAGAGCAGCACGGGCACGTTATGCGCCGTGCAGACGATGGCATCACAGCCCTCGGCAATCTGCTCGCGAACGTCCTCAAGGTCATCGGCGCCGTTCGAGGTCACCGCAACGATATGATCACCATGGACCTGATTGGGAACGAGCAGGTTGTGCTCGCACTCGGCGGCACCCATAGCCTCGAGCGCACGACGACGATTTTCTTGAACAGCAAAGGGGTCATCGCCAACATGCGAGCCCAAGTTGAGTGAGGAGTACGCATCTTCGGAAACGCCACCGGCGCGCTCGGTGAAGGCAAAGCGAACATCGGATGTCGCGCCCTCCACCAACGTAACTCCATCATGGTCGACACGCGAAACTTTGTCCGCACGTGCTGCCATACTAAAGCCTCCTAATAACACAAGTACCGCGGCATCGCCGCTACAGCCCGCGTTTATACGGCTGTCATACTTCTCTAAAAGGATACCTGCTGCGCTGGAGGCAATCGTAAAGGGAACGTAAAGAGATTGGAGGTTCTAGTTTACAAAGTCGAAATAAAAAGGGCGCGTCCATACGGACACGCCCCTGTGCACAACAATGCAAAGAACGACTTAGAAGCTACCGCGCTTCAGGAAGTCGGGAAGCTCGAACTGATCGTTGCCGAAGTTAGGAAGCTCGGTGCCACCGACGTTGCGGGTCGGAGCGGCCTGAGCCGGGCTCGTGGCAGGAGCGGTGCGCTGCGGCTCAGCGGAGGCAGCGGCCTTGCTCTGAGACTGCTGAGCAGCAAAGAGCTCGTCCTGACGGTTGACGTTGGAGTCGGAGAAGCCCGTAGCGATGACGGTGATACGCACCTGATCGCCCAGGGACTCGTCGACAACGGTACCGAAGATGATGTTGGCCTCGGGGTCGACGGCGTTGGCGACAACGTCGGCGGCGTCGCTGATCTCCTGGATGCCCAGGTCCTTGGAACCGGCGATGGAGAGCAGCACGCGCGTGGCACCATCGATGGAGCTCTCGAGCAGCGGGCTGGAGATGGCCTGCTGGGCAGCGTCGACGGCACGGGTGTCCCCAGAAGAGGTACCGATACCCATCATGGCGGTACCGGCCTGCTTCATGATGGTCTTAACATCGGCGAAGTCCAGGTTGATGATACCGGGGACGGTGATGAGGTCGGTGATGCCCTGGGTGCCCTGGGAAAGGACGCCATCGGCAATCGCGAAGGCCTCGAGCATGGTGGTCTTCTTCTCGGCGATGTCGAGCAGCTTATCGTTAGGGATGACGATCATGGTGTCGACGCAATCGGAGAGGGTCTTAATGCCCTCCTCGGCGCTCTTCTTGCGCTTGCGGCCCTCGAAGGTGAAGGGCTTGGTCACGACGGCGACGGTCAGCGCACCGACCTCGTTCATCGCGATATCGGCAACGATGGGAGCAGCGCCGGTACCGGTGCCACCGCCCTCGCCGCAGGTGATGAACACCATGTCGGCGCCAGCGAGCGCCTCGGCAATGTCGTCGCGGGACTCATCGGCAGCCTTGCGGCCAACCTCGGGGTTGGCGCCGGCGCCCAGGCCGCGGGTAAGGTCGGTGCCGATGTGCACCTTGATATCGGCATCAGAGATCGCGAGTGCCTGAGCATCGGTGTTGATGGCAACAAACTCGACGCCGCGGATGCCCTCTTCGATCATTCGATTGACCGCGTTGGTACCGCCGCCGCCGACGCCGACCACCTTAATGACGGCAAGGTAGTTGTTGATCTCTGTCTCGTGCATGTCGGTCCTCCGAACAAAGGTTATAGCCATAGCATGGGTCGACCCCTGCGCACATTAACCTTCAGGTTGAAAGTAAATGCAAAGGTAAACCGTATTATGTTTGCACATTATGAACGTATCAGTCAAATAATTGACCGTGAAAACCAAACAAACCAGATAAACGGCGTGGTATGGCCCCTCAACAAAGCATCAACCAGCGCTACGAGGTCGGAGCGTTCCTAAATGTATAGTTACCCGGAGAGCGCACATTGATATACGTTACGCCCTCTACCTGCGAAAGCAGCTTGGTGACTACGCGCTCCTTCTTGACGATATCGTTCGAATCGCCCAGCGACACCTCAATGCCGTTATTGAGGTTTGCCGAGATGGCTTCGACCGAAGGCGTGGAAATATCCTTGACTTGTCCCAAGAACTCGCTCGAAAAACCACGCACATAATCCAAGCCAGCCTTAACGGCCTTGGAGCTCACCGCCTGGCCGGAAACCGGAGCGACATCCGCCGAGACATCAGTCAACAACACCGCGCCATAGTGCTTAGCGAGCGCCAGCGCGGCATCAATGCCGGTCAGGGTATTTGAGCCCTGCCCCGTCGTGATGACGTTGCCCTGGTCATCCACTTCGACCGACGTCGACAGCGGGGCGATCCAGGTGTCATCATCCCCGATGGCCCAGGCAAGGTCATCGGAGCTGATATAGGCAATTGCGATGACCTTGCGCTCCATAGGCGTAATGATGAGCGTATGCGGGAACTGACGCTGGACATCCACGCCCGAGACCCACGGGTTCTGCTTGAGGTCCTCGGTAATCTGGTCGGGATCGACGTTAAAAAGCGATGTTCCCTCGGGCAAATCGATCAGCTGGATAGCATCGTGCTTCGTCACATGCTCGCTGCCTTGAATCTGAATATCAGTGGCGGTAAACAATCCAGAGTTGATCACCACGATGGCAACGACGACGAACACGGCCAAGACGGCCAGAACGCCGCCCACGATTTTGCCTTTGCCTGTAACGAGAGAAGCGGCGTCTGACGTTTTATTTGCCATCGCCCCAAGTGAAGACAACGGGTTGACGCCTTTTTTACCCGAAGGCTTCTTGGCGGTAGCCGGCACCGATGTCAGCGAGCGCGGTTTCGATGCGCCCAGCGTGCGACCCGGACGCGCCGCCTTAGTTCCCGTCGAGGGCTTAGGAGTTGCCATGGGACGGGCAGGCTTGGCGCCCATAACAGGCTTAGGCGTCACCGAGGAACGCGAGGACTTTTTTGCGGCCGGACGATTACCGAGCTGAGAGCCGACGACCGGACGCCCGGCCTGTCGAGCATGCCCGACAGACTTAGAGTGCGCGACGGTATTGCGTTGAGGTTTGGCAGGCGCGCCGGAACGCCCTCCGGCGCGGCGGAAGGTAGGTTTCGATGCTCTAGAAGCCGAGGAATTTAACTTCCGGTCTGAGCTCGATGCCATACGCCTCCCTCACCTTTCCGTGCACATGTCTGATAACCGCGGCAACGTCATCGGCCGAGGCAGTTCCGTTATTAACGATAAAATTAGCGTGAACGGACGAAACTTCCGCGCCGCCAATCGAAAAACCCTTTAATCCACAATCCTCGATAAGCTTGCCCACACTCGCATCGGGCGGGTTGCGAAAGACTGACCCGCAGGATGCGCGACCCATGGGCTGCGTACGCTTGCGCCTCGTCAGGTACCGTTCCATGCGCTCGCGAATGTCGGCCTTGGGCGCCGGTTTAAGCTTGAGCACGCACTCGAGGATGATCTCATTGCGGGGAAGGCTACATTCGCGGTAGCCCCAAGTGATCTCGGACCCCGCATAATGCTTGATACCAGATGCCGGGTCAAACGTTACGACATCCTCAACCAGCGAGCCAATCCACTCGGTCCGTGTGCCTGCATTCATAGATATCGCACCGCCAACCGAGCCAGGGATGCCAACGGCAAACTCAAGGCCCGAGAGGCTACGCGACAGGGCATCGTTGACCAGGCGCGCAAACATCACGCCCGCACCGACCGTCAGCGTACAACCGTCATCGGCAACAACCGTGCGCTGAAACTCACGTCCGAGCGAAATGACGGCACCGCGATAACCGCCATCGGCAACCAGCAGATTGGAGCCCTTGCCGATGATGACCCACGGCACCTGCTCGCGATCGAGCACCGCCACGGCGCGGCGGAGGGCATGATAGCTATGGCACGTCACAAAGAGGTCGGCCTTGCCGCCGATACGATAGCTCGTATGACGCGCAAGGCGCTCGTCCTCGATCACATCCGTGTCGATCATACCCGAGAGCGCCATGACGGCGTTAAACAGACCCATTAGACTTAAGCGTCTTTCTTGGCAGTCAGATACTCGATAAACTCGGGACCGACGGTCGTAACGTCACCAGCACCCATAGTGAGCAGCAGGTCGCCCGCGCCCACCATCTGCTCGAGCTCCTGATTGAGCTCAAGACGGCTGGAGCAGTACACGACCTCCTTGCCAGGATGCTTGGCGCGCACGGTATCGGCGAGCATCTTAGAGGTGACGCCCGGAATGGGCATCTCGCCAGCCGAGAACACATCAATCAGCAGCAGTTTATCGGCATTGGCAAATGCATCGGCAAAGTCGTCGCACAGGGCCTGCAGGCGCGAATAGCGGTGCGGCTGGAACACGACGTCGACGTGCTTGTAGCCCAGCGACGAAGCAGCAGCAAGCGTCGCCTTGATCTCGGTGGGGTGATGGCCGTAATCATCGACCACGGTGATGCCATCGATATCGCCCACGTGGGTAAAGCGACGGCGGACGCCCTCAAAGCTCGAGAGCGCCTTGGCGGCGGCGTCGATGTCAAGGCCCAGGACATGGGCGACGGTGAGCACCGCCGTGGCATTGAGCATGTTGTGGCGACCGGGATTGCTCTTGATCTCCACAGCGTGCTCAGTGCCGTCCTCAAAGCGAACGATAAAGTCGCTCTGGATGCCCTTGACATCCGGGTGCATGCAGACGATGTCGTTGCTCTCGGCAAAGCCGTAGGAAAGCACGTGACGACCCGTCGACTTGGCGAGCTCGACCAGATGCGGGTCCTCACCGCAGACGATGACGGTGCCGTCCTCGCCCACCAGGCTCATGAATTTGGCGAAAGTCGCCTCGATCTCCTCGATACCCGAGTAGTGATCGAGGTGGTCGGCCTCGACGTTGGTCACGATGACCACGTTGGGGTTCAGGAACAGGAAGGAGCTGTCGGACTCGTCGGCCTCGGCGACAAAGTAGTCGCCCGAGCCGTTCTTGCCGTTCGTGTCATAGCCCTCGACGATGCCACCGATCAAGAAGCTCGGATCCAGACCCATGCGGTCGAGCATGGTGGCGCACATCGAAGACGTGGTGGTCTTGCCATGCGTGCCGGCAACAGCGACGGTGGTGTAGCCGTGGCCCAAAGCAGAGAGCATCTTGGCACGGGGCCACACGGGAATACCAAGCTCGCGAGCGCGCACGAGTTCGGGGTTGGACTCCGGAATAGCGGTGGAGACAACAACCACGTCGGGCTTGACCTCGTCGATCGTGGCGGCCTCATGGCCCACATGCACCTTCACACCAGCGCGGGTAAGCTGGCGGATATAACGTGACGTCTTAAGGTCGGAGCCGGTAACGGCATAACCGCGCTCGTGAAGAACGAGGGCGATGCCGCTCATGCCGGCGCCGCCGATACCGATAAAGTGGGCGCTCTTAAACTCGGGCGCGGAGGTTGCAGTCTGGGAATCAGCCATGTGCTCGTGTACTCCTTGCGTAAACACTGCCTGTAACCCGTTAACTGTACCGCACCTACCGCATCAGCGCGAGGGCGACCGACGATATCCCGTCTAACTAACGCAAACCCTCTACCGCATCCGCCAGAAGAGCGGCGGCCCTATCCTGAGCCAGACCACGCGCCGCCTGACGCATGGCGTCGCGCGCCGCCGCGTCATCGACCAGGTGCAGCAGTTCATCGGCAAAGGCAGAACCGTCGATATCGGCATCGGCGCAGAGCACGCCGGCCCCGGCGTCGACCAGATAACGGGCATTGGTGGTTTGGTGGTCGGCCGTCGCATGCGGGTACGGCACGAGCACCGAAGGCACAGCGAGCGCAGCGATCTCGGCCACGCTCGATGCGCCCGAACGCGAGAGCACCAAATCGGCAGCAGCCAGCATATCGCCCATGTTGTCGATGTAAGGCTGGACGCGGTAACGCTTCGCCTCCTCGGGCGTCAGCGCCAAAGCGCGCTCGGTCTCCTCAAAGCCGTCGGCACCCGTCGAATGCAACACATAGAGGTTCTTGCGCGAAAGCAGCTCGTTTTTGAGCGAAGCCACGCGCTCGTTGAGGTGCTGGGCGCCAAGTGAACCGCCAAAGACGAGCAGCAGCGTAGCGTCCTCGGGAACGCCAAGTGCCTTGCGGCCGCGAGCGCGATCGCCCTCGATCACCGAGCGACGTACGGGGTTGCCGGTCATGAGCACGTGGTCAGGGTCACCTTCGCGCTCAAAGACCGAACGCGCTGCCGGCACCGAGATGCACACGCGGGCGGCGTGGGAGTTCATCATCTTGTTGGCCAGGCCCGGAACAGAGTTCTGCTCATGCAGCAGATACGGAACGCCCGCGCCCTTGCACCACCCCAGCAGCGGAACCTCGACATAGGCACCAAAACCAATGGCGGCATCGGGCTTGCCGACCTTTGAGAAATGACTGGCGAGCGCACGCTTGGCTTTGTTGACACGCCACAGCGAGGTCAGCGCCGTCCAAGGACGGGAGCGGTCGAAGCCCGTGACCGTAATGGGCACAAAATCAAACCCAGCCTCGGGAACCAGACGACCCTCGAGCTTGCGCGACTGGCCCACGAACACAACGTGGTGGCCACGGTCACGCAGCTCCTCGGCCAAGGCGAGCGCGGGGTTGATGTGTCCTGCCGTGCCGCCGGCTGCAATAGCAACGGTCATTTCATCGGTCATGGTAGTCCCTTCGTACACGCGGTCCCTGGTCGTCGGTACGCAGACGCGCCGACGGGTCCGAGTTCAAATCGATTCGATTATATCCGCCGCCCGCGTTGCGAGGGCTGGGGCGCTGCGGACGACCTTGCGGAGCCGTTCGCGGACGTGGACGAGTTGCCGGCTCGGATGTAGAACCATCCAGAACGGTAAAGCCGCTACGCGAAGGTCGTTCACCGCGCACATGGGCTACGCCGGCGGTGCTCTCGTCCATAACGGCAAAGCTCTCACGGCGGCGGTCATACTCATCGCGGCGGGCGCTCTCGTACGAAACGCGCAGGATCAACCCAGCAAGCATGAGCGACACAATAATCGACGAACCGCCGTAGCTAATAAACGGCAACGGTTTGCCCGTCATGGGAAACACGTTGAGGATGCCCAGCGCGTTAATCAAAAACTGCACCGCGAGAATGACCGCGGAGCCAGACGCCATGAGCGCGCCCCGACGATCGGTCGCCTGCTCGGCAATGCGAAACGCCGAGTAGATCAGCATCGCAAACACCAAGAAGAACAGCACGGTTCCGACAAAACCAACTTCCTCGCCAATGATGGCTAGGATGTAGTCGTTGTGCGCTTCGGGCAGATACGAGTACTTCATGGTTGAGTTGCCGATGCCGCGGCCGAACAGACCGCCCGAGGCAAAGGCCATGATGGCAAGCGTGGCCTGATAGCCGTCACCATACTCGTCGGCCCAAGGGTTCAAGGCAACCTGAATACGCACCATACGGTACGGCTCTGCGACAAGCGCAATCACGATCACGAGAATGCCGAAGATTAGCACGCCGATGATAAATCTGGGGTCGAGACCCGCAAACAACGCCATGCACATGAGGGTCAACAGGATGATCAGGACAGTACCGAAATCGGGCTGGATAAAGATCAGAAAGAGCGAAATGCCCAGGTAGATGCCCATCTTGCGAAGGAATTCGTTGATGTTGCCACCGGGCGAAAAGAAGCGATCAAGCATGATGGCCGAATACGCAATGGCAAATGGCTTTAAAAACTCGGAAGGCTGGAACTGAATGCCGGCGATGTTGAGCCAGCGCGTGGCGCCACGGCTGCCGCTGCCCACCAAGAACACCAAAAACAGTAGCCCTATCATGCCTATGAGGAAGATCCTGAGCACATCCTCCCCAAACCAGCTGTCCGGCAAAACGCGCACGATGGCAATCAGCGCCAGAACACCGACCACGGCAAACGCGGCCTGTCGACCCAGAAAAAACGTCGCCGAGCCATTCTCGTGCAGCGCCTCGACCGAAGACGCTGAGTACACCATCAGCAGGCCAAAGCATACCAAGGTAAACAAGCAGGCCATGAATATCAAACGGGGGCGCATGATACGGGCGGGAACGCCGGCAATATAGCGTTCGCTAAACGACTGCCCGCCGCGGCTGGAACGCGGTGTGATACGACGTGAGGAAGCACGGTCCGAGTCGGGCCTCCTCATACCTTGTCGGGGGCTCTCCTCTCTCACCGCAACCCCTATTCCATTTGTGATTTCGCTGCAGCGGCAAGCTGGGCCACGTAGTCCTTAAACACGCGGCCGCGCTCCTCATAGCCCGAGAACTCATCGAACGAAGAGCAGGCAGGAGAAAGTAAGATCACGTCACCACGGCTCGACAGCGAACGGGCGACGTCCACGGCGTCGCGTAGGTCATCCGCCTGGGCGATATCCACATCGCCATCGACATCGGCCTCGTCCATAGCGGCGGTGAAGCGCTCGCGCGCATCGCCAAAGCAGACGACCGAGCGCACGTTGTCCATAACGACGCGCGCGAAGTCCGTGAGCGGCGTGCCCTTATCGTGGCCGCCGAGCAGCAAGATCACGTCGTCATCGGGAAATGCCGTCAGTGCCTTCTCGACCGCATCGGTGTTGGTCGCCTTGGAATCGTTGACGTAGCGCACGCCGTCAATCTCGCCACACGGCTCCACGCGGTGCTCGAGCGGCTGGAACGAGGCAAGACCGCGGCAGACACCATCGACATCGGCACCGACCGCCAAGGCAGCCGTGGCGGCGCACAGGGCATTGATAACATTGTGATGGCCCGAGATCTTGAGCTCGGATGTAGCGATGAGCGGGGTCTCGACGCCCTTCAGGCGCACGATCATCTTGCCATCGCGCACAAAGGCGGCATCCTCGCCCTCAGGCTCGTCAAAGGCAACCTTGCAGATGCGACGACCCGGCGTGTAGATGTACTCATCGAACTCGTGAATGCCGGCGTCTTCGACGTCGACAACCGCCAGATCGTCATCGACCATATTGTCAAACAGTTTGATCTTGGCAAGCGCATAGTTCTTATGGCTCTTATGCCAGCCCAAGTGGTCGGGAGTGATGTTGAGCAGCACCGCCACGCGGGGGTGGAGCTCGGTTGTCGTAGCAATCTGATAGCTCGAGAGCTCAGCCACAAACCACTCGTTGTGGGCTCGGCCGTCAATCTCGTTGACCGGCGGCTCGCCGATGTTGCCGACAGCAACGCTGGCCTCGCCGGCAGCCTTAAGCAGATAATCAGTCAGCGACGTGGTGGTCGTCTTGCCGTTGGTGCCCGTGATGGCAATCCAGTTATCAGGCGACAGGCGATAGGCAAACTCGGGCTCACCCATAATCTGGGCGGCATGCTCGCGCCCAGCCTTAAAGAAGCCCGAGAACTCCGAGATGCCCGGGCACGTCACGCATACGTCATAGGCGCCCTCGACCTGTTCGGTCCCATAGACAAACGACGCACCAGCAGCCTCGAGCGCACGCGTGGCGTCATTGGGCTCAGAGGTGCCACCGCCATACACGGTAACGGCACTTACGCGCTCGGGATGTGCCAGCGCCCAGCGGGCGACATCGAGACCGGATTTGCCCTGACCCAAAACGAGCAGGCTAAAGACATCAGCAAGAGACATGAAAGACCACTATCCCAACTGGAAGAACAGGGCAAGGCCAACGGCACCAAAGGCCGCAGCGATAATCCAAAAACGGATGACGACCTTGGTCTCGGCCCAGCCCTTCTTTTCGAAATGATGATGGATGGGCGCCATAAGGAAGACGCGCTTGTGCGTAAAGTGGAAGTAGACAACCTGAATCATGACCGACAGGGTCTCAACGATAAACAGGCCGCCGATGATGAGGGAGACGACCTCGGTGTTGGTCATGATGGACGTGCAGGCAAACGCGGCGCCCAGGGCAAGCGAGCCGGTATCGCCCATAAAGATGCTCGCCGGATAGCAGTTGAACCACAGAAAGCCCAAGCAGGCACCGGCACACGCGGTGCAGAAGATGGACAGGTTCACGTCTCCGTGCAAAAACGCCATGGCAGCCATGGCGAGCATGGCAATCATGGAGGTGCCGCCGGCAAGACCGTCAAGGCCATCGGTCAGGTTCACGGCATTAGAAAGACCGGCGATCATCAGCCAGCAAAAGACAATGTAGAACCACGGGAACGAAAGGCCGCAGATGGTGGTCGAAAGCACGCCAAGGTCAATCGTCAGGCCGCCGGGAAAACGAATCTCGGGGGCGACGCCGCACCAGTTGACGGCAAGTACCGTAAAGGTGACACAGATAATGGTTAGGCCGATCATCTTGGCATGAGGCGTCAGACCGAGCGAGCGCCCATGCGTAACGGAGGTCAGGTCGTCGATCAGGCCCAGCACGCCGGTCGCCAGCGTGGCGAGCAGCACGAGCACGAGCTCGGTGGTGAGCTTGCCCATCAGCAGGCAGGTCAGCGAAATCGCGACGAGAATGACAACGCCACCCATGGTGGGCGTTCCCTGCTTAACCAAATGACGCTTGGGGCCGTCGGCACGAACCTGCTGGCCGATACCCTCGACCTTGAGCAGCTTGATCCACCACGGCATGAGCAGCAGCGCAATGGCAGCGGCGATGCCAAGCCCCAAAAAAGCCTGATACGTTGGATACGAGGGATTGCCGAACATGGGCTAGCACACACCTTCCACAAAGCGGTCGAGCTCAACAAAGCGGGAACCCTTGACCAGTACAACATCATGTTTTTCAAGCGCGCCGCCCATGCGGTCGAGCACCTGCTGATAATCGGAGAACACCTGGATGCGGTCCTCGTCCATGCCCATCATGCGCGCGGCATCGGCCATAAGCTGGGCCAGCTCACCACCCACGCACGCCAGCATGTCGAGCTTCTTGGCGGCGGCATAGGCGCCCACGAGCTCATGCATGCGAGGAGCCTCATCGCCCATCTCGCCCATCTCGCCCAGGATCGCCATGCGAGACCCCGTGCACGAAAGCGAGCACAGTAGATCGAGGCCAGCAGCCATGGATTCGGCACTGGCGTTATAGGAATCGTCGATGACGCGGGCACCGCTCTTGGCGCGCTTGATCTCCTGGCGGTGACCGGTGATCGTGAGGCCCCTAAAGGCAGCATCGATCTGCTCGGGCGTCAGGCCCAGGCGATAGGCAACCGCGGCGGCCTTAACGGCATTTGGGACGGACTGCACGCCGGGGATGGCAAGCATGGTATCGATCGTCTCGCCCTGGCCAAAATCGAGCGTAAAGACCGGACGGCCCTCGTCATCAACACGAATGTCGCGGGCACGGACCTCATCATCGTCCGAGACGCCGGCCAGCATCACGTCGATACCAGCAGGCTGGGCGAACGTATCGCGAATGAACGGCGTAAAGTCGTCCTCGCCGCCCAAAACCAGCAGCGGCAAGAAGTCGCCGGCGGCGCACATACCCTGGACAATCTCGGCCTTAGCGCGGGCGATGTTCTCGCGGCTGCCCAAAATGCCGATGTGAGAGGTACCAATCTTGCTCACGATGGCAAGGTTGGGATTGGCGGACTGGGACAGGCGCTCAATCTCGTGGAAATGGTTCATGCCCATCTCGAGCACCAGGACCTCGGTATCGGCCGGAGCGGAAAGCACCGTGAGCGGCATGCCGATCAGGTTATTGAAATTGCCCTTGGTGGCCCAGACACGATAGCGCTTGGCGAGCACGGCGGCGAGCACGTCCTTGGTCGTCGTCTTGCCGATGGAACCGGTAATGCCAACGACCAGGCAGCCAAGCTCCAGGCGATACGTGTGCGCCAAACGCAGCAGAAACTCCTCGGGATCATCGGTCAGCAGGATGGCGCACCCCTTGTCCTGCGCCAGCGAGACCAGCTCGGCCTCGGGCTCACGCGTCATCACGACGGCGCCGGCACCCGACTGGACGGCACGGGAAGCAAAATCATTGCCGTCGACGTTTTCACCGGGAAAGGCGACGAAAATCGTCCCTTCCTCGACCTGGCGCGAGTCGATAACGCACCCGCGGCATACCCGATCGGCTTCTCCCGTCACGGTTCGGGCCCCTGTTGCGGCCGCGAGGTTGTTGACGGCGATCTCTATCATTGCAGCTCCCCTGTAAACCTAATAATGCTATCGGCGTATTGTATCCCAGCGCCGCACATGCGTGGTGCAGGGCATGTGAACACCCTCATATGGGACAACAAACCACGCCCCAAAGATTGTAACCCCCTACTTCGTGTGCGGGATACCCAGCACGTCGAGCGCGTTGGCCATAATGGACTGGAACGGCACCGCAGCGGCATCTGAGCCGCTCGGCGTTCCGTCGAGCGTGATATAGCACAGCACCTTGGGCGATTGTGCCGGTGCAAAGCCCATAAAGGACGACATGTAGTTCTCCTTGAGGTAGCCGCCGTTCTCGTCGGCACGTTCGGCCGT
>URYT01000003.1 GCA_900552185.1 uncultured Collinsella sp.
CAGCCGGTCGGCGGATCCAGCGGCGACGGCGGATCGCCAGCGAGGATGATGCGCTTACGGGTCTTCTGGATATCCGGATCGGGAACCGGCACGGCAGACAGCAGCGACTGCGTGTACGGATGGTGAGGCTCGCTATAGAGCGTCTTCCAGTCCGAAACCTCGACCATCTTACCCAGATACATAACGGCAACGCGATCGGAGATGTGCTGTACGACGGACAGGTCGTGTGCGATAAACAGATACGCGGTACCGAACTTGTCCTGCAGTTCCTTGAGCAGGTTCAGAACCTGGGCCTGAATGGACACATCCAGAGCGGATACCGGCTCGTCACAGATAATCAGCTTGGGCTTCAGCGCAAAAGCGCGGGCAATACCGACACGCTGACGCTGGCCGCCCGAGAACTCATGCGGATAGCGGTTGATGTGCTCGGGGTTCAGTCCAACGACGTCGAGAAGCTCACGGACGCGCTCAATGCGCTCCTCCTTGGTACCCACACCATGAATGGTCATGGGCTCGGAGACAATCTCGCCGATGGTCATACGAGGGTTGAGCGAAGCATAAGGATCCTGGAAGATAAACTGCATCTCGCGACGCATATCCTTGATCTCATGCTTGCTCATCTCGGCAACATCTTTGCCCTGGAAAAATACCTTACCGGCAGTCGGCTTGGTCAGACGCATGATAGTGCGGCCCGTGGTGGACTTACCGCAACCAGACTCGCCAACCAGACCAAAGGTCTCGCCAGGATAAATCTCAAAAGAGATGTCGTTTACAGCAGAGACGACGCGCTTGGAAAAACGCTTGGCGAACATGCCGGACTCTGCGGGGAACTCCTTGGAGAGGTGCTCGACCTTCAGCAGCGGAGTGCGCTCGTTATTGTCTGCCATTTACGCCTCGCCTCCCTTCTTGGAATCCTTGCGCGTACGAGACGTCTCGGGAGCGTTCTTAAGGAACTCGGGGTCACCGGAATAATGGCAAGCAGAATAGTGGCCGGACTCGGTGACAACACGCTCGGGGCGCTGCTTGCGGCACTTATCGGTTGCATAGGGGCAACGAGGCGAGAACACGCAGCCCTCGGGCAGGTTCATGAGCGAAGGCGGGTTGCCGTGAATCGGCGTAAGCGGCTTCTTCTCATCGATGGCCTGCTCAGGGATGGAGCGGATAAGGCCCCAGGTATAGGGGTGGCGGCTCTCGTAGAAGATTTCCTCAGCAGTACCGAACTCGACGGGACGGCCGGCGTACATAACCATGATCTTATCGGCCATATCGGCGACGACGCCCAGGTCATGGGTAATCATGATGATGGCGTTGCCGTTCTTCTCCTGCATTTCCTGCATAAGCTCAATAATCTGAGCCTGAATGGTAACGTCCAGGGCAGTCGTGGGCTCGTCGGCAATCAGAATATCGGGATCGCAGGCAAGGGCCATGGCAATCATGACGCGCTGACGCATACCGCCGGAGAACTGATGCGGATACTCATTGACGCGCTTCTCGGGCTCGGGAATGCCAACGAGGTCCAAAAGCTCGGTGGCGCGCTTGAGCGCCTCCTGCTTGGAGTAACCACGGTGCAGACGAAGGCCCTCGCCCACCTGCTTACCAATCTTATAGACCGGGTTCAAGGAGGTCATAGGATCCTGGAAGATCATCGCGATATCATTGCCGCGAATGTGCTGCATCTCTTCCTCGGTCATCTCGAGGATGGAGCGACCGCGATAGCGAACGTCACCGCCCTCGATCTTTCCCGGAGGCATCGAGATGAGGCCCATGATGGTCATAGCGGTCACGGACTTACCGGAGCCGGACTCGCCGACGACGCCCAGGGTCTCGCCACGATCGAGCGTATAGGACACACCGTCGACAGCGCGAACGACGCCATCCTCGGTATGGAAATACATCTTAAGGTCATCGACCTCGAGCAGATGCTGGCCCTCGGGAACCGGCTGGTCCTTCAGGTCCACATAGTTTTTGTTCTTCTTCATCCTTATGCGTCCTTCATCTTGACGTCGAGGGCGTCGCGCAGACCGTCACCCAGCAGGGTGAAGGCGAGCACCGTCGAGAGAATTGCCAGACCGGGCATGATCATCATCCAGGGAGCAGTCAGAAGATACTGCTGACCGTCCTGAATCATGGAGCCCCACGAAGGCGTAGGCGGAATAACGCCCATGCCGAGGAAGGACAGAGCGGACTCGGTCAGAATGGCGCCACCAATGTTCATGGTCGCGTAGACCACGATGGAGGCGACGGAGTTCGGGAAGATGTGACGCACGACGATACGAGCATCAGATGCACCCATCGCGCGCGCAGCGTCAACATAGTCGTTTTCCTTGACCGTCAGGATCGCGGATCGGAAGACGCGCGCAATCGAAGGCCAGCCGAGAATACCGATGGCGATAAAGACGTTCTGAAGACCACGGCCGATAACGGCGATCATGGCGACAACGAACAGCACGTACGGGAACGCCAGGAAGATATCCGCGCAACGCATGATGATCGTATCCCAGATGCCGCCATAGAAACCGGCCAGAGCGCCCATGACCAGACCGATCACCGTGGAGATGGCGGTGGCCATAATGCCAACGGACAGCGAAACGCGTGCACCGTAGATAACGCGGACGAGAATGTCACGGCCAAGGGCGTCGGTGCCAAACGGGTGCTCGGCACACGGAGCCAGCAGCGACGTCTCGGCCATGGTGGTCGAGTCGGAAGCCGTCGGCGAACCGAGCCAGGGCTTCGCCCACAGATCGGCAGTCAGCGCAACCAAAACGACGATGATGATCCAGCAGACACCGATAACGGCGAGCTTGTTCTTACGAAGACGCTTAAAAGCGTCGCCCCACAGCGTGCGGGACTTGGCGGGAGCAGATGCGGCCTTGGTGGCGGTAGCCTGCTCCTGAGACTGAGAATCAGTTTCCTGCATGAGACGTACCTCCCTTAGGCCTTATCCGACGGACCGCCAAGGCGGATGCGCGGGTCGAGGAATGCATAGCTAATGTCGACAAGCAGGTTGATCACCATGACGATGACGACGATGAGCGTAACGCCGCCCATAACGATGGGCCAGTCACGCATGCTAATGGCGCGATAGACCTCAGAGCCGATACCGGGCCAGTTGAAGACCGTCTCGGTCAGGATGGCGCCCGAAAGCATGCCACCAAAGTCGACACCAATATAGGTAACGACGGGGATGAGTGCATTCTTAAGCGCATGCTTGATGATGATCGCGCGATTGGAGAGACCCTTGGCCTTTGCCGTGCGGATGTAATCCTGGTTCATGACGTCGAGCAGCTGCGAGCGCATGATGCGGGCAGCATAGGCGGTCGAAACCGAAGCCAGCGTAATGGTCGGAAGCACATAGTGCATCCAATCCTGATACTGAGAGCTGGCACCGCCGGCACCCGAGATCGGCATGGAGAATGCACCACCCGTGGCATCCTTAAGGATGACGCCAAAGAACAGCTGCAGCAGCATACCGAGCCAGAAGGCAGGAACGGCAACGAGGATCGACGTGGTGAGCGTTACCAAAATATCCCAGAAGGAGTAACGCTTTACTGCCGAAATGATACCCGCACCGATACCCATGATTGCCTCGAGCACGATGGCGCACGCGGCGAGTTTAACCGTATACGGATACTTCTGAGCAAAGATTTCCGAAACCGGCAGCTTGCGCTGATACGAATTGCCCAGATCGCCATGAAGCAGACCATTCATGTAATTCAAGTATTGGTCCACAAGCGACGTTGGAACGGGATCGCCGTTCTCGTCAAGGATCGCGTTGCCGTCCTCGTCCGCCTGGACCAGGTGATAGCGCACGCGAAGTTGAAGCTCCACCTCGGGGGACAGAGCCTTGTCTCCACCGATCAGCTTGATCGGGTCTCCCGGCACGATGTTCTGGAGGGCGAACAGAATCAACGTAACGCCCAAAAATACCGGGATGAACTGAAGCACACGTTTAACGATGTACTTACCCATACCACTCCCCTATCTAGGGATTAACCTAAATGGGATGCCGATCGCCAGACCGGCATCCCAAAATTACCATCAGCCAGTTTACCCCAGGTTAGGGAGAACTGTATGTTTCCCATGAGGTCTACGTAAATACTTGACCCTCACGGAAGCTGCAAACTCTTAGGCGAGCTCGGCGGTACCCAGCTCGGCGTGCTTCTGCGGATCGACATAGAGGTGCTTGATGCGATCGGAGCCAGCGATGGTGTGCGTGTAGAACATCACCGGGATGACCGGGCAGTCGGCAGCGACCATTGCGTCGGCCTCCTGCATCTTAGCGACGCGCTCTTTGTCGTCAACCGTAGTGCGAGCCTCATTGACCTTGGCGTCGAACTCGGGGTTGTTGTAACCAGAGCGGTTGTCGCCACCGAGGGAGTCGGAGTGGAACAGCGGATACAGGAAGTTGTCCATGATCGGGTAGTCGGCAATCCAGCCCAGACGACCGAACTGATAGTTGAAGTTCTGGTACTGCTCGAGCAGCGCAGACCACTCAGGAGTATCGGAGACGGCGGTAACGCCGACCTTGGCGAGGTCGCCGATGATGGACTCCATGATCTCCTTGTGGCCACCGTCCTGGTTGTAGGAAAGGGTCACGTTAATGCCACGATCGCCGTTAGCGCCAGCGGGAGCAACCTTGTCGAGGTACTCGTTAGCCTTGTCGACGTCGTAGGCGCAGAACTCCCATGCGCCCTCCTTGTAGCCATCGATGCCCGGAGGAACAATGCCGTCGGCGGGGGTACGGGTACCCTTGAAGATGGTCTTGCAGATGGCCTCACGGTTAATGGCCAGGGAGATACCCCTGCGCAGGTCGGCGTTGTTGAACGGCTCGGCCGTGGTGTTGCAGGTCAGGTAGTAGGTGGAAGGCTCGGCGCCGAGCAGCATGCGCTCGCCGTCGCCCATGGTGTAGCCGTCCTTGGACACGCCGCGATCCTTCTTGGCAGCGTCGATCTGAGCAACGGGAACGTCGCAGATGTCAAGGTTACCGGCCTGGAACTCCTTGTAGGCGGTCTCCACGTCCTTGATGACCTGGAAGTGGATGCCATCGATCTTGGCCTTGTCGCCATAGTAATCGTCAAACTTCTTGAGGTTGATCTCCTGACCATCCTCCCACTTGCCGTCCATCATGAACGGGCCGTTACCGATCGGGGCAAGGTAGAAGCTCTTGACATCGGACTCGGCGCACTCGGGAACCGGGGACAGAGCCGGGTGAGAGGCGACGAAGGGGAAGTCGGCGTAAGCGGAAGACAGCTTGACGACGAGGGTCTTATCATCGGGGCAAGTAACACCGCTGAGCTCGGTAGTGTTACCGGCAAGCAGATCGTCATAGCCCTCGACCATGGAAAGGTGATAGGAGACCTCGGAAGGACCATACTCCTTAGCGATAGCCGACTTAGTGCTGACCAGACGCTCCCAAGCGAGCTTGAAGGACTTGGAGGTAACGTCGTCACCGTTGTGGAACTTGGCCTTCTTGATCTTGAAGGTGAACTCGGTGGCGTCGTCGTTGGCCTCGAAGGACTCGCAAGCCAGCGGAACGATCTCGCCCTTCTCGGCGTCATAAGAGGTCAGAGCATCAAAGAGCTGGTACTCGACCTGAGTGCCCTGGTCCTCCTGGACATTGTAGGGGTCGATGCAGACCGGGTTGTTGATGTAGAAGTTCAGCTTCGAACCGGACTCAGAACCGGAAGCGTCGCCGCCCTTCTTGCCGCATGCGGCAAGAAAAGCCATGGAGCTCGCAGCAAGGGTACCGCCGACAAAGGCGCGACGACCCATAACGGGCTGGTGGAACATAGAATCAGCCATGCCATCCTCCTTATGAGATAGGACAAAGAAATGTTCAGTCGGACACATGTCGAGACAATCCGATCCGAACCATCAAAACGCCGCCCGTTGCTATGGCTGGTTATGCACAACGAACCAACGTTTAGCAATACAGTAGCGCATTTTATGCACGATTTGGGGCTAATTCCGGTCAACGGTCGAGAATTTCTTTAGTTAGGCGAAGTATGTGGGGATATTTTGGCTCTGTTACAAATATGTAAACAAAAAGGGTCCCGCACTTGCGGAACCCTTTTCAAGTATTTATGTGGCTCGTGCTTAGTAGCCGACGATACCCTGCGGGAAGAAGAACATGCACAGGACGACACACACGGCAAATAAGACGGCCATAATTACCGTCAGGCGATCGAGGTTCTGCTCCATGACGCCCGTGGCAGAGCTGGAGTTATACAGCGAGCTGGCGATCATATCCGAAACGCCGGTGCCCTTACCGGAATGCATCAGGACGAGAATCGTCAGCGCCACGGCAGAGACAGCCCAAACGACAAACAGAAGAATCTGGAACGGACCCATAGATAAGCTCCTTAATAGAACAATTCAAACTCCAGTACTGTACCACAACCCCCCGCTCTCCCCTACCTGCCACTCAAGGACGGGGTGGAAATGGCAGAAATACCAAAAAGGGGGTTGTCCGGTTGTGGACAACCCCTTACTAGAAAACGGTATTTGTTTTCTATTAGGCCTCGGTGGCGAGCACGCGGCCCGTCATCTCGGCGGAAGGCTCAATACCAGCCATGGTGAGCATGGTCGGAGCGATATCGGAAAGACGGCCGTCCTCGATACCGGTGAGCTGTGCCTTCTCATCAACAATGATGAACGGCACGCGGTTGGTGGTGTGAGCCGTAAACGGATGCTTGGAACCGTCGGAAGCAACGTCAAACATGTGATCGGCGTTACCGTGGTCGGCGGTAATCAGCGCAAAGCCGCCCTTGGCGAGAATCGCCGGGACAACCTTGGACAGGGCATCGTCAACAGCCTCGACGGCCTTAACGGCGGCGTCGAAGACACCGGTGTGACCAACCATGTCGCAGTTCGCGAAGTTCACGATGTAGAAATCAGCGCGATCCTCGTTGATGGCGGCGACAAGCTTCTCGGTCACCTCGGGAGCGCTCATCTCGGGCTGCAGATCGTAGGTAGCGACCTTGGGGGAAGCGACGAGCACGCGCTCCTCGCCCTCCTTGGGCTCCTCGATGCCGCCGTTGAGGAAGAACGTCACGTGGGCGTAC
This sequence comes from uncultured Collinsella sp., assembly GCA_900552185.1. Taxonomy (GTDB): domain Bacteria; phylum Actinomycetota; class Coriobacteriia; order Coriobacteriales; family Coriobacteriaceae; genus Collinsella. The sequence goes on from URYT01000003.1 coordinate 7,065, forward strand.
TTCTCGGTCTCGGCGGTGTGCAGCTGCTTCAGGCCATTGGCGGCGATAACGTCGGCCAGGACGTTCTCGGGGAACGTCTTGGGGAAGGCGACCTCGACGTCAAACGTCGGATCGTACTCGGTCATCGTCACAAAGTGAGAAAGCTTGATCTGCTCGCGCTCAAAGCCGTCGAACTCCTTGTCCGTGAACACGCGGGTCATCTGACGAGCGCGGTCGGGACGGAAGTTGAAGAAGATGGCCGCGTCGCCCTCGTGGATGCCCTCGTTGTGGGCAGCGAAGGGCTCGACGAACTCGTCGCCGCGCGGATCCTTCTCGTAGTAGGCCTTGATACCGGCAACGGGGTCGGTATCAGCATCGGACGCGTTGACCATGACGTCGTAGGCGCGCTGGATGCGCTCCCAACGGTTGTCGCGGTCCATGGCCCAATAACGGCCCGAGACGGTGGCAACGCGTGCGTCGCAACCGGTCTCCTCGGAGATCTTAGCCAGGAAGGCGCAGAACTCACTCATGTAACCGGCACCGGACTGCGGGTCGACGTCGCGGCCGTCCATAAAGGCGTGGACGCGAACGGTCTTGACGCCATGCTGGGCAGCCATCTTGACCAGAGCCTCAACGTGGTTCATGTGGGAGTGAACGCCGCCAGGGCTCATAAGGCCCATGAGGTGGAGGGTCTTGCCGTCAGCCTTGACGTCGTCCATAGCCTTGACAAAAACCTCGTTCTTGGCGATGGAGCCGTCCTTGATGGCGTTGTTGATGCGCGAAAGCTCCTGGAACACGATGCGTCCGGCACCGATGTTGAGGTGACCCACCTCGGAGTTACCCATCTGGCCATCGGGAAGACCCACGTCCTCGCCCGAAGCGCCGAGCGTGGTGTGGGGGTACTTCTCGTACAGGCTATCAAGGAAGGGCGTCTTGGCAGCGGCGACGGCGTTCTCGCCATCGGCCGGAGCAAGGCCGCAACCATCCATGATGATCAGGAGTGCAGGAAGATGACGCTGTGCCATATGTCCTACTCGCCTGCCTTGACGACCATAGAGGCGAAGTCGGCAGCCTTGAGCGAAGCGCCGCCCACGAGGGCGCCGTCAACGTCGGGCTTGGCGACGAGCTCGGCGATGTTACCGGGCTTGGCGGAACCACCGTAGAGAACGCGGATGCCGTTGGCGAGCTCCTCGCCGAACATCTCCTTGAGGGTCTCACGGATAGCGCCGCAGACCTCCTGAGCGTCCTCGGCGGTAGCGGTCTTGCCGGTGCCGATGGCCCAGATGGGCTCGTAGGCGACGACGACCTGCTTGGGGCAGGTGATCTCAAGGCCAGCAAGGCCAGCCTTGACCTGGTTCACGACGTGCTCGACATAGGTGCCAGCCTCGCGGACCTCAAGGGACTCGCCGCAGCAGAAGACGGGAACAAGACCGGCGGCAACGAGAGCCTTAGCCTTCTTGTTCTGGTCCTCGTCGGTCTCGTGGAAGTAGTCGCGACGCTCGGAGTGACCGATGATGCAGTAGGTGCAGCCAGCGGACTTGAGCATGTCGCAAGAAGACTCACCGGTGAAGGCACCCTTGGCCTCCCAGTACACGTTCTGTGCACCGAGGGCGATGGGGGCAGCCTGAATGCGGTCATGAACCGTGGTGATGTCGATGGTCGGAGGGCAGACGAGCACCTCGACGCCAGCCGGAACCTCGGGCAGAGCCTGAGCCAGCTCGTCGGCGAGCTTGGCGGCCTCGGCGACGTCGTTGTTCATCTTCCAGTTACCAGCGATAACAAGGGTGCGATTAGGCATCGAGAAGCGCCTCCACTCCGGGCAGGGCCTTACCCTCGACGAGCTCCATGGAAGCGCCACCACCGGTGGAGATCCAGCTCATCTTGTCGGCCAGGTTGAACTTGTTGACAGCTGCGACAGAGTCACCACCGCCGATGATCGAGGTGCAGTCAGCCTCGGCGAGAGCCTCGGCGATAGCCTGGGTGCCGTGAGCAAAGTTGTCAAACTCGAAGACGCCCATGGGGCCGTTCCAGAACACGGTCTTGGCGCCCTTGACAGCCTCGGCATAGAGCTCCTCGGTCTTGGGACCGATGTCCATACCCTCACGATCGTCGGGGATAGCGTCGGAAGCAACAACCTCGGGGACAGCGTCCTCGCCAAAGTGATCGGCAACACGGTTGTCGATGGGGAGCAGGATCTTGACGCCCTTCTCCTCGGCCTTCTTGAGCATCTCGCCGGCGCGCTCGACCCAGTCCTCTTCCTTGAGGGACTGACCAACGGTCAGGCCCTGAGCCAGGAAGAAGGTGTAGGCCATGCCGCCACCGATAATCAGGGTGTCAGCGGAGTCGATGAGGTGATCGAGAACGCCGATCTTGGAGGAAACCTTGGAACCGCCGACGATGGCGACGAAGGGACGCTCGGGCTCGGCGAAGATGCCGGTCAGCGTGTCGACCTCCTTCTCGAGCAGGAAGCCAGCGACGGCAGGCAGGTAAGCGGCGGGGCCCACGACGGAACCCTGGGCGCGGTGAGCGGTACCGAAAGCATCGAGAACGAAGACGTCGCCATAGGAAGCGAGCTTCTTGGCGATCTCGGGATCGTTCTTCTTCTCACGCTTGTCAAAACGGACGTTCTCGAGAACGAGGACCTTACCCGGCTCGACGGCGGCGACAGCCTCAGCAGCCTTCTCGCCGTAGGTGTCGGCGACAAAGGCAACGTCGAGACCAGAGAGCTCAGCGAGCTTCTTGGCGACGGGCTCGAGGGACAGCTCGGGCTGGAAGCCGGTGCCCTCGGGACGGCCGAGGTGGCTCATGAGGATGACGCGTGCGTTGTGCTCAACGAGGTAGTTGATGGTGGGCAGGGCAGCCTTGATGCGGGTGGTGTCGCCAACGACGCCATCCTTGATAGGCACGTTAAAGTCAACGCGGACGAGAACGCGCTTTCCGTCGACATCGATGTCGCGGACGGTCTTCTTGGTAAAGGCCATGTTTGCTTCTACCTTTCGTACGTGTCTGCCTCCCATTACGGCAGACGATTTCTTATAAAAAGGGCGCGACCCTAGGGTGTAAGCCCTATAAGGCCGCGCCCTTCTTTAGACGCTCAACGAGCTATTCGCTAAAAGCTAAATTAAGCAACGAACTTCTCGAAGTACTTGATGGTGCGGACCATCTGAGAGGTGTAGGAGTTCTCGTTGTCGTACCAAGAGGTGACCTGAACGAGGGTCTGGCCGTTGCCGAGGTCAGAGCACATGGTCTGAGTGGCGTCGAAGATGGAGCCGTGGGTCTCGCCGACGATGTCGCGGGAGACGATCTGGTCCTCGTTGTAGGCGAAGGTCTCGGGGATGGTCTCGGCGTAGGCCTTCATGGCAGCGTTGACCTCGTCGACGGTGACCTTCTTGTCAACGACGGCGTAGAGGTTGGTCAGCGAGCCGGTCGGCGTCGGGACGCGCTGGGCGGCACCGATGAGCTTGCCGTTGAGCTCGGGGAGAACCAGGCCGATGGCCTTGGCAGCGCCCGTGGTGTTCGGGACGATGTTCTCGGAGCAGGCGCGGGAGCGACGGAAGTTGCCCTTGCGCTGCGGGCCGTCGAGCGGCATCTGGTCGCCGGTGAAGGCGTGGATGGTGGTCATGATGCCGGACACGATGGGAGCGAAGTCGTTCAGACCCTTGGCCATCGGGGCGAGGCAGTTGGTGGTGCAGGAAGCAGCGGAGATGATGTTGTCCTCAGCGGTCAGCGTCTCATGGTTGACGTTGTACACGATGGTGGGCAGATCGCTGCCGGCCGGAGCGGAGATGACGACCTTCTTGGCGCCAGCGTTGATGTGGGCCTGAGCCTTAGCCTTGCTGGTGTAGAAGCCGGTGCACTCGAGAACGACGTCGACGTCAAGGTCGCCCCAAGGCAGGTTGTTAGCGTCGGCCTCCTTGTAGATCTTGATCTCCTTGCCGTCAACGGTGATGGAATCCTCGCCAGCAACGACCTCGTGATCGCGAGCGTAGTTGCCCTGCGTGGAGTCGTACTTCAGCAGGTAAGCGAGCATATCGGGAGAGGTGAGGTCGTTGATAGCGACGATCTCGGAGCCCTCATGACCGAACATCTGACGGAAAGCCAGACGACCGATGCGACCGAAGCCGTTAATAGCAACCTTTACTGCCATTGTGTCTCCTTTCGTAAGGCCCCCGCGAGCTACAGCGCCCGCCGTTGAGGCCCACAAACTAACCACTCGCCTAATATACCTTTTTTTTGACTTGAATTTCACGAGAATGCTCGAAATTGAAAATCAAATTTACGTTAAAACGTTTTAAAGACTAAAATAGCAGCTAAATCCATATATAAGTCGTTACTTCAAACTACCTGTTTGCTTCAATGAGCTTTTCAAGCCGTAAAACACGATGGTAGAGGGCTGACTTCGACAAGGGAGGGTCAGCCATCTCCCCCAAATCACGCAGCGACAGATCAGGATAGCGCTCGCGCAGGTCGCAAAAGACCGCCAAGGCATCCGGAAGCGCATCGCGAAGGCCACGCTGCTCGAGCTCATCGATAAGCGCAAGCTGATGTTGGGCAGCACCGGCGCTTCTGGTCTGGTTGGCGAGCTCGGCATTCACGCGACGGTTCACATCGTTCTTAACCAACTTGACCGCGCGCGCCTCCTCAATCTCGGCAACGCTGCGCTTGGCACCAATCAGCTTTAATAGATGCTCGATTTCCTCGGCGCTCTTAATGTACACGGCATATGACCCCCGCCGTGCATTAACACGAGCATGGACCCCAATCTGCTCCAACAGATCGCAAAGTCCCTTGGCATATTGCTCGCCCTGCACAGCGATCTCCAGATGAAAATCGCCGCGTGGATCGGCCACGAAGCCGCCCGCGATGAGCGCGCCGCGGATATAGGCAAGTCTACAGCAAGGACGGGCAACGATATGTCGGGGTACGCCGGCGACAAGTCCTCCCCTACGGTCGAGGATACCCAGCAGAACCAAGGCCTTATCCAGGTCTGGCTGATCAGGCAAGGTGATGAGGTAGTTTCGAACCTTATGCAATACAGATTTACGGACGGTGAACTCCGTTTTGAGCTTAAGGATACGATGCGTCAGCGTGATCATCGTGCGCGCGACGGCTCCCGTCTCAGTCGCAACCGTCAAACGATACCGCCCAGAGCCGGTAAGCGAGAGCGTACCGCTCACGCGCGTGAGGGCGGCAAGCGTCGACAAGTCGCAGTATTCACATTCGGGTTCGCAGCGCGCAAGCTCGTCGCGCACCTCAGCGGTAAACGACATGCAGGCCTATGCCTTCGTGTTGGCGCGCGACAGGTCGCGGTGAGAGATACTCACGTGGTACTGAGCGCCTTCCAGGTAACGGGCCGTGGCCTCGGCAATGGCAACGCTGCGGTGCTGGCCGCCCGTGCAGCCGATGGCGATAGAAAGCTGCGGCTTACCCTCCGCGATATAGCCCGGCATCACCGTATCGAGCAGCTGTGTCCAAGCCTTCCAAAACTCCTGCGTCTTGGGATGGTCCAGAACAAAATCGGAGACCTTTTTATCGAGACCGGTCATCGTGCGCATCTCGGGATCGTAGAACGGATTAGGCAGGAAGCGGACGTCGATCATAATGTCCGCCTCGACGGGCATGCCGTGCTTAAAGCCAAACGAGAACACGTGGACGTCCATGAGCTGCTGGTCGGACAACTCGGAAAATGCCATACGTAGCTTGTTGCGCAGCGCAGAGGTGCGCAGACGGCTCGTGTCGATAATCATATCGGCTCGGTCGCGCACGCCCTGAAGCTGAAGGCGCTCGCGCTGAATGGCATCGGCCGTAGTCTCCCCCGGCTTGGCAATGGGATGACGGCGGCGATTTTCGCTGTAGCGACGAATCAGCACCTCGTCAGAAGCCTCCAGGAACACGATGTCGCAGCTCATCTCGCGCTCTTCGAGCGCGGCGACCGCATCGAGCAACTCGTCAAACAGTCCCTGGCTACGCAAATCGCAGGTGACGGCGAGATGCCTGCCCACGCCCGTATTGATGCCGACGAGCTCGGCAAGCTGGGCGATGAGACGTGGAGGCAGGTTATCGATGCAAAAATAGCCCATGTCCTCGAACACGTGCATGGCCTGCGTGCGGCCCGATCCGGACATTCCGGTGATGATGACGATATCGGGGATGCGCTCCGAGCGCTCCGCCGCATCCATGGCATCTCCCTTTTGCATGTGCTGCCTCCCGAAAACAAGCGCGGGACCCAGCAACCCGGATCCCGCGCGGTCAATTGCCTATATTGAGTATACCGCCCCGAGCGGATACGAGGCCTGTCTTACGCCTCAAGCGCAGCCTTGAACCAACTCGTAATACTCGTGGGGTGCGTGATGGCGGTGCCGACGACAACGGCCCAGGCGCCAGCATCGATCGCGGCGCGAGCCTCCTCGGGCGTATGCACGCGACCCTCGCAAATGATGGGAAGGCCGGGGAATTCCTCGGTCGCCTGACGCAGGAGCGGCAGATCGGGGCCATCGGCCATGGTGCAGTCGATGGCGGCGACGCCGTGAGAAAGCGTGGTGGATACCAGGTCAAAGCCCATATCAACAGCACGGCGAATATCCTCGATGGTGGCACAATCCGCCATCAGGAGCACACCCTCCTCGTGCAGCGGACGGAAGGTATCCTCGACCGTCTTGCCATCGGGGCGCGGACGATCGGTGGCGTCGATCGCCACGATATCGGCACCGGCAGCAACGCAGGCGCGAGCGTGACGCAGCGTCGGCGTGATGTAAACGCCCTCGTGTCCATCCTTCCACAGGCCGATGACGGGAACCTCACAGCGACCCTTAATGGCGGCAATGTCGGCAAGGCCCTGGCAGCGAATGGCGGCGGCGCCGCCGAGCTCGCAAGCGCGAGACATTTGAGCCATGGTCTCGGGCGTACGAAGCGGCTCGCCCATATACGCCTGAACGCTCACGACGAGCTTGCCCTTCAGGGATTGAATCAAAGGATCGACGGTCATAAGGCTGTAACCTTTCTCAGAACAGCCTCCCGAGGCGTGTTGTCTCGGGAGGCTCCTACAGAAGATACGTTTACTTCAACGAGGCAAGAAGATGCTCAGCGGCACCGATGAGCGGAGCATCGCCCTCCAGAGAACCGATGAGGATCGGCGTGTCCTGAAGCGGATCGAGCGCCTGGCTGGCATAGCCCTCGTGCACCGAATCCTTCCACGTCTGTGAACGCCAATCGGGACCTTGGTGAATCACGCCACCCGAAAGCACGATGACCTCGGGGTCCAGGATGTTAGCGAGCGAGCCCAAGCTGGCACCCAGCGCAAAGCCGGCGTCATGGATGACCTCGGTCGCCTTTGCGTCGCCCGCGCGGCACAGGTCGTTCACATCGCGACCGACCGAAGGACGGCTGGGGTCGACGCGGCCAAAACGCTCATCGTACATTCGACCAATGGAAGTGCCTGAAGCAACCGACTCCAGATGGCCAGAACGCCCGCAGGCGCAGGGAATGCCGGCGGCAGCCGAGCACTCGATGTGGCCCATATGGCCAGCAGCACCATGGAAGCCTTGCATCACGCGGCCGTTCTCGACATATGCGCCGCCGATGCCCGTACCGATGCCAAGACACAAGACGGAGAACTTGCCCTTGCCGACGCCCCAGTGGGCCTCGCCCAGAGCATGAGCCTGCACGTCGCCTACAACGGCAACGGGAAGACCGAGGTCCTCGCGCAGACGCGGCCCCAACTGGACGCCGGACCAGCCGGGCATGATCTCGTTGGCATACGCGATGGCGCCCGTCTTGGGATCGACGACGCCGGCAGCACCGATACCGACGCCAAGGACCTCGACATCGGGATTCGCCTCGAGAGCAGCCTTGATGGACGCCTCGATACGCTGGAAGACGGCCTCGCCGCCCTCTTGGGCCTCGGTGGGAACCTCGGCCTCAAAAACGGGATGAGGCACACTACCGTCAGCCGGGTACTCCATAATGGCGGTCGCAATCTTGGTGCCGCCGATATCAACGGAGCAAATGTACTTGTTCTCCATGTCGCTCTCCTTAGGAGATAAAAACAACTACAGGAAATGCGCCGTCAGGCTAGCCGTCACAGCGCGGTAAAGGTTTTCCAGGTGCCCGAGGTTGGGGTGAAAGTGGTCGGGCGTTGACCTAATGGGTCACGACCGACCACTTGAGCCCCAAGATCGGGTGCCTGGGGAAGCTTTACAGGAGACCGTTGTCCTGGAGGACCTTCTTAATAGCCTCGACGTTCTCGCCGGTCATGGCCTTCACCGGGCGCGGCATGGTCGGGCTGTCGAAGATGCCCATGAGGTTCATAGCGGTCTTGAAGGCGCCGACGCCACCGGCATAGCCCTGGACGCCCGAGGTGACATCCCAGATGTGCGAAATCTCATTGAGGCGATCCTGCTCGGCCTTGACGGTAGCCCAGTCACCAGCCTGAGCGGCCTTCCACTGACGCACGTAGCCCTCGGGCTCAACGTTGGCGAGACCCGGGACGGAACCGTCGGCGCCACCGAGGTAGGCGCCGTCGACAACAACCTCGTGACCGGTGAGAATGCTCATCGGATGGCCGTTCTTCTCGTTCTCCTGAACGAGGTAGCGGAACGAGATGTCATCACCCGAGGAATCCTTGACGCCGGCCAGAACGCCCTCGGCACCGAGCTTGGCAAGGAGCTTCCAAGGGAGCTTGGTGTGGACACACACGGGGATGTCGTAGGCGAAGATGGGCAGGTCGAGTTCCTCATGCAGGATGCGGAAGTGCTCCTCGACCTCGGTCATGCCCTGCAGGGCATAGAACGGGCAGGTGGCGACAAGCGCATCGGCGCCCAGCTCCTGAGCGACCTTACCGTGCTCGATCATGCGCTCGGTCTCGGTGTCGATGATGCCGACCAGAACGGGAACGCGGTGGTCGACGATACGGACGGCCTCGGCGATGATCTGACGGCGACGCTCGTCGGTGGAGAAGACGACCTCGCCCGAGGAGCCCAGGAAGAACAAGCCATCGACGCCGGCATCGATCATGCGGTTGATGCTGCGCTCAAAGGAGGCAACATCGAGCTGGTGGTCTTCGGTATCGGGAACAACGACGGGAGGGATAACGCCGGTGAATTTCTGAGTTGCCACAAGAATCTCCTTAGTTGTCTGGCGGGCAGCCCTATGCCGCCCACTCTTGTTGGCAGTGTCCAGGCCGTCTAGGCCAAAGAACACGGGTAGAACGTTTGGTTAAAGAAGTCGACGACTTCGTTTTCGAACGCATTGATGCGCTCGTGAGCGTATTTTGCATAGATGATATGCCTCCGGTCACACTCAAGACCGTTGAATACGGCAAACTGATCCTTGGGGTCGCTCGCGGCATCCATAAGCGATGTGCCCATGAGAACCGATCCGCGCACCCGAGACGACAGCCCCTCAAGGCCACCGGGAATTGGATTGGCAACCGCCGTGCAGGCAAGGCCACACTTATCCAAGGCGGAGACCGCCAAAGCGACACCGCCACCAAGGCCCTCGCCCCATGCAAAGATGCGGTCGGGGTCCATGCCATCAAGATTGCGCGCCACCTTCGCCAGCGCGCAACCCCAACGGACGCGCTCGACAAAAGCGGGCGAAGAAATCCCCCGCTGCAGGTCGTCCGCACCAGCAACATCGTCATCCAGCGCGAGGACGGCATACCCCATGGCGGCAAATCTCGTCATGTGATGCCAGCCACGCACAGGCCGATCGATGTCGTGGAACATCAGGCACAACGGCACGCACTCAGATACTCGGGCACGACCGACAGGCTCGATCAAACGAGCGTGAATCGCATCGTCACCGAGCTCAAAGGAGACCTCCGAGTAACGGGCGCAGGGGTTAACAAAGTCAATCGCCGTAATGGTCAGGCCTTGAATCTCAAGATTCGAAGCGCATGTCTCTAAATCAGAAACATCTGCTTGGACATCACCGCGCCAGTCCCGATATTCTGCGAGCCTTGACGAAACCGTTCCAGGAATTCCCATGAGCCCGGGGACAATCAGCTCATTGACATTGCTCTCGCACTTAGACATGAGCCTCCCCTCCCTTGCAGAAAAACGGAATGATCAGATCGTCAAAATCCTGAATCTCCTCGTGGCCAAAGCCTTCAAAGAACTCATGACGCTTTTCACAGGTCAGGTTGTTATAGACCGCAAACTGCGTCGCTGGCGGACAGACGATATCGGCTGTGCCGGTGCCAAACAGCACAGGGCATTTGACCATAGGGGCAAAGTTCTTGGAATCGAAGTACGCCAGCTTGGCATAGGCTTCGTCAATACGAGTCGAGTCCTCGTCAAACCAGCGAGACCAATAGCGCAGGCCCTCGTAGGCAATGTCGTCGGCATCCAAATCCCAGACTAGGCGGAAATCCGACAGGAAGGGATAGAGGATGGCGGCACGATTGATAAGCTCGCTGTTAAGCGCACAGGTCGCAATGCCCAAACCGCCACCCTGCGACGCGCCGTTCACAAACACACGGGAAAGATCGATGCCCTCAAGCTCGCGAACAATACGGCACAGAATGCGAATATCTTGGTGCAAGCGGACATAGTAGAGGTTGGCCGGGTCGCCGTCGATACCGGCGACGATATGGCCCGCGACCGTTGTGCCCTCAAATCCGCCAATGTCCTCGGAGGGACCTCCTTGGCCGGGGCAATCGAGGGCGATGAGTGCCATGCCCATGCCCGCAAACGACGCCTGCTCAAACCAGCTGCGGCTTGCACCCGGATACCCATGGAACTGAAGCACCAATGGCACGGGCTCGTCCGAGACGGGTTTAAGGTACTTGGCATGCAGGCGAGCGCCACACATGCCGGTATACCAGAGGTCGAAAAGCTGGCAGGTCACGGCATCGGTGACCGATGCCGTCTCGATCGCATAGTCAAGCCCAACGGCGTCGGCCTCGGCCATGCGATCCTTCCAAAAGAGATCGAAATCTGATGGACGGGGCATGGCGCCTCGATATTCACCAAATTGATGTTGTAGCTCCTGAGCACTTGGCATGGCTCGTGAACCCAACCTTTCGAAATCGCAACGGAGGTGCGCCCGGCAAGGGAACCGGGCGCACGGGAGGGAAAGCGAGGCTACTCGCCGAGCTTGGGATGCAGCAGCGACGGCGCAGCGCCGAGCAGCATCTTGGTGTAGGGGTCCTGGGGATGCTGGAAGACCTGCTTGGCCTCGCCCTGCTCGACGATCTTGCCGCCATTCATGACGATGATGTCGTCAGAGATATAGCGGACCGTCTGGATGTCATGGCTAATGAACACCATGGCCAGGCCGAGCTCCTTCTTAAGGTCGGTCAGCAGGTTCAGGATCTGCGCGCGGACCGAAACGTCCAGAGCTGAGGTGGGCTCGTCGGCGATGATGGCGTCGGGGTTCAGCGACAGGGCACGGGCAATTGCCACGCGCTGGCGCTGACCACCCGAAAGCTGGCCGGGAAGAACCTCGGCGGCAGAGCTGGGCAGACCGGTGAGCTCCAGGAGCTCCTTGACGCGCTTCTCCTGCTCTGCCTCGGTGCCCAGATTGTGGACGCGCATGGGATCGAGCAGTTGCTCGCGAACGACCATGCGCGGGTTGAGCGCCGTGGCCGGGTTTTGGAACACGACCGAGATGACTCGACCCATGTGGCGACGGTCCTCGGCGGTACGTTTGGTAACGTCCTTGCCCTTAAAGTAGACCTTGCCGCTCGTGGGGGCCTGCAGGCCGCACATGACGTTGGCGGTGGTGGACTTACCACAACCGGACTCGCCGACGATGCCGATCGTCTGACCGGGCATGAGCTTAATCGTTACACCCTGGACGGCGTGAACCAGGTTGGGGTGCAGAATCGAGCCGGTACGGGTCCTAAAGGTGACGTGGACGTCATCAAGGAAGATGATCGGCTCGACGCCGTTGACTGCGGTCTCGCTCATCTACATCACCTCCGCGTGAGGGGTCAAACCATTTGCCTTGAGCACCTCGTCGGGGAGCTCGGAATAGAAGTGCTCGGTGCCGGGCACGCGCTTGAAGACCGGACGGGTGTCCAGGCCAATACGCGGATGGCTCGAGCGGGGTGCGAAGCGATCGCCCTTGGGGAAATCGCGCGGGCTCGGAACGGCGCCGGGCACCTGGTGCAGGCGGCCCGAACCGCTCTCGATGGACAGAACGGAACCCAGAAGACCGCGGGTGTACTCATGGATCGGGTTAGTGAGCAGCTCCTTGGTGGGCGCCTGCTCGATAACCTGGCCAGCGTACATAACCGTGATGTTGTGGGCGACCTCGGCGACCAGCGCCAGGTCATGCGAAACGAAGATCATGGCAAAGCCGAGCTTGGCCTGAAGATCGTTGAGCAGCTTGATGACCTGCTTCTGGACGGTAACGTCCAGAGCGGTCGTGGGCTCGTCGCAGATGACCAGCTTGGGGTCGCGGGTAAGGGCCATAGCGATCAGGACACGCTGACGCTGGCCGCCGGAAAGCTCGTGCGGATAGCTCTCGAGCGTGCGCTTGGGATCGAGGCCGACGAGCTCCAGGAGCTCCTCGGCGCTGCGGGTTCCGCCGCGCTTGGTGAGCTGCTTCATCTGGGCAGAGATGAGCATAGAGGGGTTGAGCGAGGACAGGGCGTCCTGATAGACCATGGCGATATCGGTACCACGCAGGCCGAACCACTCCTTCTTGCTCATCTTGAGCAGGTCACGGCCCTCCCAGAGAACCTCGCCGGAAAGATGCTCGTCATCGTCGGTCAGGCCCATGATGGCCAGCGTGGTGATGGACTTACCGCAACCGGACTCGCCCACCAGGCCCATGGTCTGACCAGGACGGACGTCAAAGTTGACATGGTCGACGACGTTGATATCACCGTGATGCTCAAACTGGATGCAGAAGTCACGGACCGAGAGAATCGGTTCAACAGACTCGTCGGGCACATGGCGATCGTCACGCTTGAGCTCGACATCGCGCAGGGCGCCAAGGCGAGCGGAGAGGGACTGGGCTTGCTCCTTGTAGGCTCGAACGGGGTCGGAGACCAGCAGGTCGGCCTCGCGACGCTTGGAGGAATCGGTGGGATCCAGGGCGGCGGAGGGAGCAGCGGCCATGGCGTCGGTAATGCCCTCGGAGAGGATGTTGAGCGCCAGGCAGGTGATCATGATGGCCAGGCCCGGGAACAGTGCCTGCCACCAACGGCCGGCGAGCACGCCGCCGCGGGCGTCGGCGAGGATGTTGCCCCAGGTAGCGGTGGGCTCCTGGATACCAGCGCCGATGAAGGTCAGCGAGGCCTCGAAGATGATGGCGTCGGCGACCAGGGTAACGGTGAAGACCATGATCGGGGCGATGCAGTTACGCAGAACATGCTTGATCAAAATCCACGGAGCCTTGGCGCCGGAAACGATGACCGCGCGAACATAGTCCTCGCCGTACTCGGACACGATGTTGGCGCGCACGATACGGGCAATCTGCGGAGTGTACATAAAGCCGATGGCGAAGATGATCGACGGCACGGAGTTGCCCAGGATGGAGACAAAGACGGCCGCGAGGGCGATGCCCGGGATGGACATGATGATGTCCAGGATACGCATGATCGTCTCGGAGACGGCCTTGCGCGAAACCGCTGCAAGGGCGCCCACGACCGAGCCGCAGACCAGAGCCATGGCGGTGGCGCCAAAGCCGATAATCAGCGAGTAACGACCACCGTAGAGCATACGCGACAGAATGTCGCGACCCTTATCGTCGGTACCGAAGATAAATCCGTTGCCGGGAGCCTGGCGAGCCGTAAAGATCTCGACCGGGCTATAGGGGGCAAGAAGGGGCGCCAGAATCGCAGTCAGGGCGACCAGCACCAGCACGACGGCGGCAATCTTAGAAGACAGCGTCATCTTCTTCCAGCCACCGAGCTTGAGCCCCTTGGAGGCAGCCTTCTCGAGCTGCTCGGTTTGCTTCTCTCGAATCTTTACCATAATCTACACCGTCCTGATGCGCGGGTTGATGAGCAGGTAGAGCATGTCAACCACGATGTTGATGATGATGAAGGCAAGAGCAACGACGATGACGACGCCCTGAACCAGGTTCGCCTCGTTGCCCTGAACGCCCTGCAGAATCGCAGTGCCCATGCCGGGGAGGTTGAAGATAACCTCGATGACGACGGCGCCGCCCATGAGGTAACCGATCTTAAGACCGAGGGTGGTGACCGGGGTGATCAGCGCATTGCGAAGAACGTTGATGCCGACGACGACCTTCTCGGGAACGCCGGCGCCGCGAGCCATACGGACATAATCCTTGTCGAGCTCCTCGACCATGGCGGTACGCACGATACGAGTCATCTGGCCCGTCAGCGGAAATGCCAAGGCGATAGCGGGCATGATCATACGTCCCAGATAGCCAACCGGATTCGTGGTGAAGTGAGGCAGAGCACCCGATGCCGGGAGCACCTTAAGGTAGGAAGAGAACAGCAGGATCAACAGAACGGCAAGCCAGAACGACGGGGTTGCCAAGCCGGCGATGGAAAAGACGCGGATCACTTGGTCCGGCCATTTGTCGCGATACAGTGCCGCGATGACGCCGAGCAAAAACGAAACGACCGCACCGATGGCAAGACCGATAAAGGTCAGCTGCATCGTGACGGGCAGGGCCGTGGAGATGCGCTTGGCAACGGAGTTGCGAGCAGCACCATAGGTGCCCATGTCGCCATGGATCAAATCGCCCATATAGCGCACGTAGCGCACGGGCCAGGGGTCGTCCAGACCATACTTCTCATGGTACTCGGCAACCGCCTCGGGCGAGGCACCGTCACCCAACGCCGTGTAGGCGGGGTCGGTCTTGGAGAACGACATAAGGAAGAACACCAGGACGGTGACGCCCAATGCCATGATCGGCAGCGCCACAAGACGCCTTCCAATCAAACGTAGCAAGTTGTTCACGTTCTCTCCCCTTTCTTTTGTCGGTAGGACCAACTGGTATATGAGTACGGGTACTCATTACAAGACCCGAGCGACATCGTTGCCGCCCGGGTCTTTGTTTCAACTATGAGGATACGGCCCCAATGACCGACATCCTGCATACAGACTCAAGCGAGTCTTACGCCTTGACGGTCGCAACGCCCCTGAAGGACATGCTCGTCGTGCCGATGCCCTTGAAGCCATCGAGGGCCTCGCCGTTGGGCGCAGTGGACGGATCGTCCCAGGAAGCGGAGACGGTCTTGACGTGGACAACGGGGTACAGAACGGCGTTGTCGGCAATGATGTCGAAGCACTCGTTCCACTTCTTCTGCTGCTCGTCGCCCTCGGCGGCAAGAGCCTCGTCCATGAGACTGTGGAGCTTCTGCCACTCAGCGGACTCCTTCCACGGGCAACGGGTCTGCATCCAGACGTTGTCGCCGTACCACCAGTTGAGCAGCAGGTCGGGGTCGGCGCCGAAGCAGGAAGGATCGCCAGGGGCAAGGAGGATATCGTAGGCCTCGCCGCCGTCGATGGCAGCGTAGGTGGCCGGCGAGGTATCGGTCTGGATGGTCACATCGAAGCCGAGAGCGTCGAGGTCGTTCTTGACCTGGGCGGCCATGCCCTTAATCTGCTCGTTGTCGGTGGTGCGCAGGGTGATGGCACCCGGGGTGATGCCAGACTCCTCGATGAGCTTCTTAGCCTTCTTGGCGTCGGTCTTGTACACCGTGGAAGCCTCATGATAGTTGGTGAAGCTCTTGGGCAGGTAGCAGCTGGCAGCGGTGGCAAGGCCGGCGAAGGTGTTGCTGACCATCTTCTCGGTGTCGAGCGCATACATGACAGCCTGACGGACCTTGACGTTGTTCCAAGGCTCCTTGGCGACGTTGAACATGATGAAGCGGGTGCCGAAACCCTGAACGTTATCGATCTTGCAGCCAGCGCTCTCGAGCTGGTCGACGGCGTCAGCGGTAACGAGCTCCATAACGAGCGTAGAGCCCTCCTGCTGAGCGGTAACGCGAGCGGTGGGGTCGGTCAGGATGCTGTACTGGATCTTCTTATCCTCGGCAGCATACTCACCGTTGTACTCAGGATTGGGAACCAGGGTAATCTCGGTATCGGAGATAGAGTCGTACATCCAGGGGCCGGAGCCGATCGGCTGCTTGGCGCGATCCTCCTCGGTCTGAGTGGCCGGGGTAACGCGGACGATGGCCAGACGATCCTTGAGCAGGGAGAAGTTGGGGACCTTGGTCTTGACCGTCACGGTGCTGGCGTCCTTGGCCTCGATGGACTCGAAGGGCTGGAAGAACGGAGCATAGGTAGCGGAAGCGGCGCAAGCGGTGTAGGAGGCAACGACATCGTCAGCGGTGACCTCGGTGCCATCGGAGAACTTGGCGCCCTTGCGGATGGTGACCTCGAAAGTGGTGTCGTCCACGGACTTAGGATCGTCGGTGGCGAGCTCGTTGAAGGTGCTGTAGTCGTGGTAATCGATGCCGTAGAGGCCCTCGACGACGTGCCAGTTAGCACCCAGGCCCACAGCGGAGCCGGTGCTGGCGGGATCGAAGCTGGACGGAGCGTAAGCGGAACCAGCGGTGATCACGCCGCCGCCACGGTTGGCGGAATCGGTGGAACCGGAAGCGGAACCCTCGTCGCTAGAGCTGCCACCGCAGCCGGTGAGACCAAGCCCTGCGACAGCAGCGACGCTGCCGGTGAGGCCGAGGAACGAACGCCTGGACATACCCTTGTTGATGATGGCCATGTCTTCTCCTATCAATAGAGAATCTTACTCGGGAGCACCTAGACTTGCCCCCGCGCAACTTGCGGACGATATATACCTTACCTACCGACGAACCCAACTGAGGTGCCGCGCTCGGCGACCGATACATACATACGCTTGAACGGTATTTACTACCGTTCACCGAATTCGTTGACAAACGATTCGCCAGACAGTATGTATCGGCGAGGTGAGATATCAGTCTTCGTCAACCCGCAGGATAGCAGGGTTTTCGCTTGGGTTAGTCAAACGTTTTAGCGTTAATAAAACCCGAAACCAGCAGGCAATCATGGCGAAATAAATGGTTGAAAATCGCGCAATCATGTATATCAGTTGTTTGGCTCGTGTTTAGCTATCGGAATGGCCAGCCGCCGCCTCGGCGCGCTCGGCATTCCATGCAACGAGCGCCTCGTGGACCGCCTTGGCAACATCGGCAGGTATGCCGCGAACTTCCGCGATCTCTTGCTCGCTCGCCGCGCGCAAACGCTTCATCGAGCCAAAATGGCGCATAAGGGCACGTTTTCTGGTGGGTCCCACGCCTGGAACGTCATCGAGTACCGAAACCGTCATGGCTTTATCGCGCAACTCGCGATGGAACGTGATGGCAAAACGGTGCGATTCATCGCGAACCTGTTTAATTAGATAGAGCGAAGCAGACCCGGTCGGCAGCACGACGGGAGTCTCGTCCCAAGGCACGAAAACTTCCTCATCGGCCTTCGCCAAGCCACAAACCGGTATATCGAGCCCAAGAGCCTCAAGTTGCTTGATCGCAGCGGTCAATTGCGGCTTACCGCCATCGACAACGAGCAAATCGGGGCGCGAGCCAAAGCGCTCGTCGACCATGCGCTCGGGAGCATAGCGTCGTCCCAAAACCTCGGACATCGACACGAAGTCGTTTGCCTCGTCCAATTCGGCCTGAATTTTAAAACGACGGTACTGGCTCTTGTCGGCGCGTCCGTTGGTAAACACCACCATCGAGGCGACCGTAAAGGTTCCATGCAGCGTCGAGATATCGAAGCACTCGATACGCATCGGCGGCGCCGGCAGCGCCAGCGCGCTTTCGAGCTCCAGGAGCGCTTGATTGGTGCGGTCGTCAGCGTACCCCGTTCGCATCATGTAGCGCATGAGGGCATGGCGCGCATTTTTGGATGCCATATCGAGCAAACGGTGCTTTTCGCCACGCTGCGGCCTATGGAGATGGCAGGAACGCTCGCGCTTGCCTGCAAGCCACTCCCCCAGCGCCTCCGCATCCTCAAGCTCGACAGAGAGGTTTATCTCAGCTGGAATATCAGCCGTCTCGTCGTAATAGCGCTTAAGAAAGCCCGATTGAAGTTCCTCTTCGTCGACATCCAAACCCTTATCGAGAATAAACTCGCAGGTTCGAACCGTTCGACCCTCACGCACGACAAAGACACAAGCGGCGGAGATGGTCTCCTCGCGATAGAAACCGATGACATCGATATCGACACTGGAGGGAAAAACGACTTGCTGACGGTCGTCCAGACCCCTGATGACCTCCAAACGACGTTTGACGCGTGCCGCGCGCTCAAAGTCGAGCGCCTCGGCGGCATCCGTCATCTCGGAGGTCAGCTCATCGACGACATCCTTGCGATGGCCCGACAAAAAGCGCTCGACACGCTTGACGTTCTTGGCATAGTCCGTAGGAGAAATCGCGCCGACACACGCACCTGGGCCGCGCCCGACATGGTAGTCGAAGCAGGGACGCCCGTTTTGCGCGCAAATCATATTGACGATGTCTTCCTCGCCCTTGTGGGACTCGACGATACGACGACAACGACGCCACTCCGCACAAGAAGCCGAGCAGATCGGGATCACCTTGCGCAGCGTGTCAATGGTCTCACGCGCCGCGCGGCTATCGGTATAGGGACCAAAATAACGCGTTCCCGGCTTATGACGCTCGCGCGTGTATTTGATAGCGGGATACAGGTCGCCCTTTGTAATGGCGATAAAGGGGTAGCTCTTGTCATCCTTGAGGTCGACGTTAAAGTACGGATGGTACTGGCCGATCAGGTTGCGCTCGAGTACAAGCGCCTCATGCTCGGTTTCGACAACGATGTAGTCAAAGCTCGCAACCAATTGCATCATGAGCGGTATTTTTTGGCGCTCATCCTGCAGCGTCACGTACTGGCGCATACGGGAACGCAGGTTTTTCGCCTTGCCAACGTAGATGACATCGCCCTTGGCATCTTTCCAAAGGTAACATCCGGGCTGCGTGGGAACGCGCGAAACCTGCTCGGCGAGTGTTGGAATGTTGTCGTGACCGGCCACACGCACCTACTTGCGACGAAGCAGCGCCGAGACCTCGGGCATCTTAAGAACGACGGCAAGGCCAAAGGTAACAGCAAGCGAGACGACACCCGCAACGCAAACATAGCCAAGAGTAATCAGAATCGAGCCGCCAAGTACCCCGACAAAGTGTTCAAGCGCCCACATGACGCCGGCGCCTGCGGCAGCCCCTAGGCCGCCGAGCAAAAGGCCAAAGAAACCGCCATGCAGGATAGATTTGACCTGAAGGCCACGCAGGCGACGACGCAGCCACCACAGCGAACAGCCGACCAAGATCACGTAGTCGACAACATACGAAAGCGCGATTGCCGGCATACCGAAGCCCAGCACAACGCCAAACAGCAGAACCGAGCCAGCCTGGCCGATGGCGGAATACAGGCAATAGCGACTATAGGGCTTCATGTCGAGCAAGGCAGAGAAGCTCTTCTGCATCAACACGACCACGCCGTAGAGCGGCAGCGAGAGCGCCAGGTAGACAAGGTACTCGGACACCAGCGCCACGCCGGATTCATCGAACTTGCCAGCACAGTAAATCATGTTGAGCGGACGTGCGAAGACAATCAGGTACAGTGCGAACGGAATCAGGAAGAACAGCATCTGGGCGACGCCACGCGAAATGCCCGTGCGAACGCTGTCGTAATCCTTCTCCTGTGCGTCATGAGAGAGCTCGGTATAGAGCGCCGTCGAAAGCGAGGCGGCAATCAGCGCGTAGGGCAGCGTGTACCACAGGCGCGCATAGGCGATGACGGAAGGACCCGTCTCGGGCTGGACCACCAGCGCGGCAGCGTTGGTGATAGAAGTCGAGACAAACATGCACACCGTGGCGAGCAGCGTCGGGATACCGAGCGCAATCGTCTGGCGCAGCGCGGGGTCCTTAAAGTCGATATGGATATGGGGATGCACGCCGTGCTTGCCAAGCGCGGGAATCTGACATGCCATCTGAACAAAGACACCGAGGGTCGTACCGGCCGCAATCAAGATGATGCCGGCACGTTCGCCAAACTGTGCGGACACGGGCGCAAAACCCATAAAGCTCGCAATGACGATCACATTGTTGAGGACCGGGGCAAACGTCGACCAAAAGTAGTCGCGGTGTGCGTTGAGAACGCCCGAGAACACCGAGCCCAAACCATAAAACAGAATCTGGATGGCAAAGAAACGGAACATGAACGCAGCGGTATCCATGCTGCCACCGTCACCCGAAAGGAACGATTGCGTCCAGATAAAGCCCGGGGCGAACACGGTCCCCAGCAACGAAATGCCACCCAGCACTAAAAGCAGAATGCCGAGCAGGTTGCCCACGTACTCGTTCGAGGCCTCGCGACCCTGCTCACGCCTCACGCCCATGTACACGGGCAAAAACGCCGTCACGAGCATGCCACCCATCACGAGTTCGTAGAGCATATTGGGCAGGTTGTTGGCGACCTGATAGGAGGACGAGAGTAGCGACATGCCGATAGCGGCCGCCATTGCCCACGTGCGGATAAAACCGGTGACGCGAGACACGATAGTCAGGATGGTCATAAGCCCGGCGGAACGACCAACCGTGGAGTAGTCCGACGAGCCCATGTCGTCAGTGTCATCTCGCGACGAAGAAGCTTCGGATGAGGGTGTCTGAGGCGCAGATTCTTTTGCAAAATGAGCTCCGCGCTTCAATTCTTCCTGCGGCATCGCTCAGTCCTCTCTCGTAATCGCGGCAACCGTCGCCCCGCAAAATGCAATTAAATCATCGGGTGCAAGCTCGAGCTGATAACCACGCTTGCCTCCCGAAATAAAAATGGTATCCCAAAGGACACACGTCTCATCAATGAGCGTCCGGTAGCGTTTTTTCATACCGACCGGGCTGCAGCCGCCGCGAACGTAGCCAGTCGCCGCAAGCAAATCCTTCACATGCATCATAACCAAGGACTTCTCCCCCGCGGCACGCGCGGCGGACTTTAGATCGAGCTCATCGGCAACAGGGATGCAGCACACGACATGGTCGTTGGACGGCGTCACGCAGACCAAGGTCTTAAATCCTTGACCGGGCTCCTCGCCAAGCTGCTCCGAAATCGCGACCCCCAGGCCCACCGACTCATCGCCATCGTCTTCGTACGTATGTAGAACATAGGAAATGCCGGCACTTTCCAGCTCGCGCATCGCATTGGTTTTTGGCGTCTTTACAGCCTTTGCCATGACATATCCTTTCCCTCGCATTCGGACGCAAGGATTAAGTATATGTCCAATTCGGCTGCATACGTCACTTCGGCACAGCAAGCGCCATCGAATCACAAGGAGTCGATGGCGCCCATAAACTGAATCGCCTATTTATTGAGCATCAAGTTGAGCCTGACGCTCCCGGTCACGCCTGAGCAACGGCGCCAAAAACTTGCCCGTATAACTCTGCGGACAGTCCGCAACCTGCTCCGGTGTGCCCGAAACCACGACGGTTCCGCCGTTACCGCCCTCGGGACCCATATCGATCAGGCGGTCGGCAACCTTGATGACATCAAGGTTGTGCTCAATCACCAGCACCGTGTTGCCCGCATCGACCAAGCGCTGCAGCACATCGAGCAGCTGGCGGACGTCCTCAAAATGAAGACCGGTCGTCGGCTCGTCCAAAATATAGAACGTCTTGCCCGTCTGGCGTCGATGAAGCTCCTTGGCG
>URYT01000004.1 GCA_900552185.1 uncultured Collinsella sp.
CTTCTCCATGCAGGAAGCGGAATACGAGGAGCACGCCACCAGTCGCGACTATCTTTGGAACACCCTCGGCACCGCCGTGTGGGGCTTGGCGTTTCCGCTGCTCACCATCGTGTCTACGCAGCTCGTGGGCGCCGAAGAAGCCGGCAAGTTCTCCATCGCCTTTGTCACCGGCACGCTCATCATGATCGCATGCAACTACGGCGTGCGCAATTTCCAGGTCTCAGACATCGACGAAAAGACGTCCTTTGCCTCCTACCAGCTCAACCGCTGGCTTTGTGGAGCGCTCGCCCTAGGCTGCGGCTTCATGTACAGCAGCGCCCGCGGCTATGATGCGCAGATGGCGACGATCGGCCTGGGCGTCTACCTCTACAAGGTGATCGACGGCGTCGCCGACGTGTACGAAGGCCGCCTGCAGCAGGCCGACAAACTCTACTTGGCTGGAATGAGCCAAACGCTACGCTCCGTCGGCGTCATCGCGGTCTTCAGCGTGGCGCTGTTCCTCACGCGCAGCATGCCCATCGCGGCCATGGCCATGGGTGTCACCGCGATCGCCTCGCTCGTGCTGGTCACCGCGCCGCTCGCCCTGCTCGAGACCGAAAAATCGCGCCACGTGAGCCTGCGCGAGGTCGGCCACCTGTTTGTCCAGTGCGCCCCGCTCTTTGGTGCACTGTTCCTGTTCAACCTTATTGAGAGCATGCCCAAGTTTGTGATGGAAGGCACGCTGGCATACAAATATCAGCTGTACTTTAATGCCCTGTTCTTTCCGGCGCAGGCTATTTTGCTGAGCATTGGATTTATCTATAAACCGCAGCTCCTGCGCTTGTCGAGCATTTGGGCTAATCCTCGCAAGCGTCGTCGCTTTGACCTGATTATTGTTGCCGTTATGGCGCTGATCGTGGTCATCACCGGCGTGTGCGCCGTATTTATGGCAGGTCCCGGTATTCCCCTCATGAGCTTTATGTACGGCCTCAGCTTTGAACGCTACCGTACGCCGGCGCTGCTAATGGTCGTTGCCGGCGGCGTCACCGCGGCCATCGACTTTATCTACGCCATCATCACGGTGCTGCGCCATGCCGGCGACGTCACCAAGGTCTACCTGATTTGTTTTGCCGTGAGCGTGGTGCTGCCGGTGATTCTGATCAATCTGCTCGGCCTGATGGGCGCCGTCGTGAGCTACCTAGCCATCATGGCCCTACTCCTGGTGCTGCTGATAATCGAGTACGCCCACATCCGCCAACGCATCGAGCGCGACCGGAACCCATACGGCGCCTAATTAGCTGCCCCGGTCACCGGAATTTGCGATGGAATCGCCCCGGCTGGGGTCTCATTGAAGACAATATGCATCGCGTAAAACTAAGTGAGTAGGTTTTTACCGAATCCCCGACCACACCGACAGAGCACAAGTT
This sequence comes from uncultured Collinsella sp., assembly GCA_900552185.1. Taxonomy (GTDB): domain Bacteria; phylum Actinomycetota; class Coriobacteriia; order Coriobacteriales; family Coriobacteriaceae; genus Collinsella. The sequence goes on from URYT01000004.1 coordinate 1,407, forward strand.
TGTGACCTGCGGTTTTATTGAGGCAAATATGTTGGGTGCTCGGCATTTCAAAAAAAGTCTACTCACTTAGCCGGCGAGCAGCCAAATGATTATTTAATCCCCGTCCCAGAGAAATCAATTAGCGGGCAGAAGGGCAAAAGAAGTCAAAAAACCCTTCCCAAATTAGCTACCACTTGCACCGATTATTCGCCCGGGTTGATGTTCGCGTAGAACTCGGCCCCGTCGTCCAGGCGCAGGATGCCCACGCGGCCGAACTCGGAGCCGGTGGCGGCGGCGCAGTCGATGTCGATGCGATCGGGCACACCAGCAGTGTCCTCGCCGCCCAAGCGCACGATCTGCCCGCGTCCCGATTCCTCATCGAGCCCCGCCAGACCACCGACCTCGCAATAGCGCCCAAGCGATACCGTGGGCGTGTGACCGCTCACCACGACCGGGCCCTTGCCCTCGGCAGAAAGCAGCCCGGTCGACGCATCCCAATAGCCATGACGAATCCACAGCAGGTCATCGGACGACTGCACCGCGAGCATCTGCTGCAGCAGCTCGCGATCGGCACCCACCGCTCCAACGCCATCGGCACAATCGACGCCATGCTCAAGCAAAAACGCCAGCGCCGCCTCGGTCTCAATACCGGCATGTACCAGCAGATACGGGCGCTCCTCGGTCTCGACCACCGCGTAGAGCGGCAGCGCGGCCATCCATCGCACGAGCTCCTCGTATGCCTCAAATTCCATGTCGTTGAGCTGCTCGCGCGTCGTCCAGCCACCGTTGATATCCCAGGTCTCGGCATCGAGCGGATCCTGACCAATGATGGCATCGAGCATGATCTGCTCGTGATTACCCTTGAGCACGTGGGCGTTGGGCAGCGAGCGCACGAGCTTAATAACGCCGACCGGATCGGGCCCGCGATCGATCATGTCACCCAGCACGTACAGCGTGTCGTCGGACGTCAACGAGATCTTAGACAGGGCCTCGTCAAGCGCACGCACGTGCCCGTGAGCATCAGATGTCACATAGATCGCCATGGTACGCCTCTCCTTGCATTGCGGCCGAAGCCCGGTGCCACAACTAAAACTTCAAGTTGAACTTAAACGTTACCCATTGTACTCCGTTGCAATAAAGCTGGAAAGGGTTTCCGAGCAGAGGCAAAGACGGCAGCCGTCTATGACGATATCGCGCACGCCCGCAATCCAACCCCATAAACCCACCATCTTTGGGTACAAATAACCACAGACAATTGACCGTGCCACGCCAACTACCCAGGAGCGGACACTATCCATGAACCAGATCCTTCTCTTTATCGGCCTCGTCATCATTTTGTGCCTGACCATCAAACCCGTCGGCAAAAAACTCCCCTTCCCCACCCTGCTCATCTTTATCGCGCTCGGCATGCTGCTGGGCGTCAATGGCCCGGCGCATATCGACTTTAGCGACTATGCGCTTACCGAAACCGTCTGCAGCACGGCGCTGCTGTTCATCATGTTCTACGGCGGCTTTAACACCAATATCGACCGCGCCAAGCCCGTCGCTGCGCCGGCGGTGCTGCTGAGCACGCTCGGCGTCGTCATCACTGCCGGCATCACCGGCATGTTCGCCCACTTCGCGCTGGGGTTCGACTGGATCGGTGGCCTGCTGTTGGGATCGGTCGTGGCGTCCACCGACGCGGCCAGCGTCTTTAGCGTTCTGCGCGAGCACAGCCTGTCGCTGAGAGGTGGCACCGACTCGCTGCTCGAGGTCGAATCGGGCTCCAACGACCCCGTCGCCTACATGCTCACCGCCGTGCTCGCCACACTCGCGGCCGGCGGCGACATCAACATTCCCGCACTGCTGACCAAGCAGATTATCCTGGGCGTGGGCCTGGGCCTTGCCATCGGCTGGGCGGCGGGCCGCCTGATTGAACGCGCGCACGCAACGGCCAAGGACGCACAGACCATCTTTTTGTTCGCCGTGGCCATCGTCACCTACGCGCTGCCGAGCTACCTGGGCGGCAACGGCTTTTTGGCTGTATACCTGGCCGGCATTGTGCTGGGTGCCAGCGACATCACCGGCAAAGTCGAGATGGCGCACTTCTTTGACACCCTCACCGAGATGGCAGAGATGACCATCTTCTTTTTGCTGGGCCTGCTCGTTACACCCGCACGCCTGCCGCAAATGCTGCTGCCGGGCCTGGCGCTCATGGCGTTCATGCTCTTCGTGAGCCGCCCCATCGCCGTCGGCGTGCTCCTGGCGCCCTTTAAGACGAACCCCCGCCAGGTCGCGCTCGTAAGCTGGGCGGGCCTGCGCGGAGCAGCTTCGGTCGTCTTTAGTCTCTTTGCCGTGGTGGCCGGCGTTCCCGGCGGACACGACCTATTTGACCTGGTGTTTGTGATTGCCGTGTCGAGCATTGTGGTGCAGGGCTCGCTGCTGCCGGCGTTGGCGAAGAAGCTCGATATGATCGATGCGACCGGCGACGTGCGCCGCACCTTTAACGACTACCGCGACGAGGACGGCATGTCGTTTGTAAAGCTCAAGGTGGGCGCTGGACATCCGTTTGCCGGACGCTCGCTCGCGGACATTGGCAGCGCCACAGACATGCTCGTGGTCCTGGTGCTGCGCGACGGGGCGCACCCGGTGCTGCCCAACGGCGATACCGTCATCGAGGAAGGTGACCTGCTGGTGATGGCCGCGCCGACGTTTGAAGAGCGTGCCGAGGTTACGCTGCGCGAGGTCACCGTAACCCCCCACGGTCGCCTGGCCGGCCAGCGTCTTCGCGATGTGCCGCAAGGCAAGCATCCCTTTATCGTCGTGATGCTCAAACGCGACGGCCAGACGATCATCCCCGACGGCAACACCCTCATATACGCCGGCGACGAAGCCGTCATCGCCACGCTAGCATCGTAGCCATCCCCACCCATAAGTTGCGGTGAAATAGGGATTGAATAGGCTTCTGAACAGCCATTTCAGTCCCTATTTCACCGCAAGTTATTGAGGGGATGGGTTGAAAAACATTTGAATTGACACCGAAATGAAAAAAGCCGGGGAAAACGTCCCCAGCACTTGGAAGCCCTCTCTTTTGAGATGACCGATTTCTTTATATCACGAACACTAGTTAGATGCCATTCATTGAGGGCTTTATCAGGCGCGCCATCCCATCCCATCCACATGGCGCCATTTGAAAGCCGTCCGATCTCATGCTATAAAGAAATCGGTACCCTCGAATAAAGGGACCTCCAAGAGCCGGGGGATGTCCCCCGGCATTTTTTATGCGAGTCAAGACTAAATACTTCTCGGGAAAACGCCGGCCCATTGCGTCAGCAATTTACGAGCCGCTCTACCCACCTCTGGACGGCTAAGGACTTTTCGCAGGTAGTTTGACGAACATATGTTTGCTTATTATAATATTACTTGAAAGCACCCCTTATCTCATGGTATAAAGAATACGGTTCCCTCCAAAAGAGGGGCCTCCAAGAGCCGGGGTCTTACCCCCGGCATTTTTTTGCAAAAATGGAGGCCCATCATGAGCGAACTCTCCGTCTTTGTTGACGAATCTGGCGACCTCGGAGGCGTCTCCAACTACTACCTCGTCACCCTCGTTTTTCACGATCAAAACGATGCAATCGTTGAACGCATTGACCGCTACGAGCGCGCCCTGTCGCAGTCCTCGCTTCCCAATACGCCTTTTCATGCAGGACCCCTACTGAATGGAAACGGCGACTACAAAGATCTTCCCAAGGAGCAGCGAAGGCACATGTTGAGCGCATTTCGCGCGTTCATTCAGCATCTCCCCATACGCTATCTCTGTCTGCAATACCGAATGAGCGAATTCGCCGGCAATCAAAACGGTCTCGCGGAGAGAATGAGGCGAGACCTCACAGTTGAACTTTTCGACCATCTGGAATTCTTCCAGCGATACGACACCGTTAAGATTTACTACGACAACGGCCAACCGATTGTAACGGAGGTCATTCATTCTGCGCTTGAGTACGTTCTAGCAAGGGATGTCATCGTATACCGAGAAGCCACACCACGAGCCTACCGGCTATTCCAAGTTGCTGACTACATCTGTACGATCGAGCTAACGGCTATCAAGTTTGACAGCAAGGAAGATACAAAGACCGATCGGCTATTTTTTGGAACCCGAAGGACGTTCAAAAAGGGATTTCTCTTATATCTCAGGAAGAAAAGGATGAACTGACCCGGGGTCACCAGTCGTCAGACGCTCCGCAGTCGTCATCGACGGCAAAGTCGCGGAGGTCGAGGCCTTCGCGCTCGGCTCGGGCCAGGAGCTCTTGGGGCGACTCGTCCTCGATATCCACTACGTCGAGCATGGCAGCGGGAAAGCCCACGCCCGCCGCGCTCCCAGCGCGATCGAGCAGGTTCTCGCGTAGCTGGTCTACATCAACTTCGATCTTCATGGTGAAACCTCCTACCAGGCCAGGACCCCTACTCAGCAGCGCCAAGCTCATCCACAGCAGCAACAAAAGCCGCAACCTGCTTGTCGTCCATCTGTGCAGCCAAACGCCCCACGGGCTCATCGTAGGCGAACTGCACCTTATCGATAAAGCAATCCCAAGCACGCTCGTCCACACGCACGGCGGCCTCGCAATACTGACTGAGCTTTTTGAGTCCATACCAAAACGCATTCACATGGCGCGCAGGGTCCTCATCCAGCACGTCATCGTAACGCCGTCCGTTAAACTCCTGCATGCGTGCCACGGCAACCTTGAGCGAATCGCCGCCCTCAGTCGAAGCCTCATCCACAAGCTCGGGAATCGCAGCCTCGCGCCGAACATCATGCCTGGTAGCGCCGTCGTACTCGCCCACCAGCACGTCTTCGTCAAGCCGTGAATCGTAGTCTAAATAGCTCGAGCCCCGGCAAATCCCATGCGGTGAGCCAGAGCCAAACGCACAGAACAACCCACCGTCGGCAACAACGCGACGGTAGGTATCAAACGACTTCTTAACCTGAGCGAGCAACTCGGAAAGCTCCCTGGCATCGCACGCAGTCTCGATCGCAACGCACGCAAGCTCGGGCAACGATACCGGCTCAACCGTGCTCCCCGCAACGCGGGCGGCACGCTCGGCCCGGTACGCCTGCGCCGCCAAGCGCGCTCGCTGCGCAGCGCCGCGCACGTTGGTAAGTTCACGCTCCAACGCCACATCACCAGCAACATCGCCCGCAGACCCGGCGGCGCCCTGCAACCCCGTCGCACTCAGCTCGGACTCAAACGTCGCTGTGATCATGCCCGCAAGGTCCGTTGCGTCGGCGGCACAACGAAGTTGCTCCAGCTGCGTGCACAGCAGGTCGGCATCCAGGGGCACGGCATCCACGACGCGCACGTCACGCAGGCGTGCCACGTCCTGCAGCACCATAGCCCCCGCGGCATCATACGCCGTACGGACCCTGGCCGCCGTATTCGCACGTAACTTTACCTCGATAAACGCAAGTGTCTGTTCCAAACGGGCCAGCAGCTCGGCCTTGTCCTCCATGCGCAAAAAGGCAGCATAGCGACGCTCCATCCGCAGCGGGCCAACAATGCCCGCCTGCTTGCGAGCGCATGCAGGCGCAGCGCCCTCAACGCGGCGAACATACCCGTCAACAGCCCGCACGGCAGACTCGCGCGCAGTGTGCTCGGCAGCCTCGACGCCCCTAAGCACGCCCAGCAGCTCACGGGAGCGCGCCTTGCGCACCAGTTCCCCGCGATCGTACTGCTCAAGCGCCGCCTGACGCTTGGCTACCGATTCAAAGCCAAACAGCTCGTCGAGCAACTCGCCAACGCAACGCTCGTCCGCCATGGCAAGGCCTCCCTACTCGAACACGCCAACACGCCCGCGGACCTACGCGCACGCAAGCCCGCACGCCCGCACTCCTACAGATCTAGCGCCTTCTTCGCGGCATCAACCGGATCGCCATCCATGTAGAACACCGGGCTCAAGCCCGAGATAATCTCGGACGAAACGCTCTGCAGGCCCGCGATGGCACTCAGCGGCAAAATCACGCGCTTGGCGCCGGCGTTTTTGGCCACGCGCATAATGTCCTCGAGCCCGCGGATCTCGTCCATAGAGCCCGACATGCGCAAGATTCCCGGAATCGCCAGCGCAGGCATCACCGGGCGGTTGCACGCCGCAGAGCAAAGTCCCACAAACTCGGCGAGCGAAACTTCCTCGGACAGGCCCTTGCTCTGCAGGTCGTTGTAAAACAGCAGGTAGTCCTTGGAGCCAATGTGCATGCCCGGCGCCACGCGGTTCGCCAGGTTCACAAAGTTGTCGAACGCGGCTTCCAGCGTATCGCGCACTGGCTTGTTAAAGGCCACGCCCTCGTACTTAAACTTGCACTCGCCGGCAACGGCCTTGTTCTCCAGCTTGTATACGGCAACCTCGCCGCCCTGCGACCTGCCCACGCCAAATACGTGGCCGGACAGCAGCGGCCCGTCGGGAATCAGCGTGTCCTCGGTCTGCTCGGGCACGCGCACCACGTGCACGTCCTGCGGGTTGTCGGCATCCATATAGCCCAGGTTGACGTCGATAAACTCGACGCCCGCCATAATCTTGAGCTGCTCCTTTACGCGGCGACGGCCCTCAATGGCGTAGTCTAGCAGCCAGCGCACTTCGTCCTTGTCCATGGCCTCGTCGGGGAACAGCAGCTTGGCAAGGCCGCTAAAGGTCTTGCGCACGGCGATCTCGTCGCGCTTGTTAAAGTCGCTGTTGAAGCGGAAATACCGGTCGATATGGTGCGTAAAGTCCTTGCGGCGCATCTCCTTGCAAAACTCCGACAGACAGTCGGTAATCAGACCGTAATGCCCGGTCAGCAGGCTCGAGCGCATCTTGGGAATCTCCCAGCCCGGCAGGTAATAGTGGATGCGGTCGAAGAAGGCCGAATCGTTGTTAAACTCCGGCGGGAACGGATCAAACAGGTGCGTGGTCTTAAGGACGTTTTGCACGGTGTCGTTGATGTTGCCCTCAAAGACCATGGAGGCATCGGCGTTAATCTGGTCGCGGCCGCGCGCGTAGCTGCCGCTCGCCATGTAGTCCTTCATGATCTGCACGGCGTTGGTGTCCTTAAACCGCATGCCGGCGACCTCGTCAAACGTCACGCAGTCCCAGTGACCTACCAAGCCCACGCGGTCGGCGCGCATGGAGTTCATACGGCCGAACAGGTTGGCCGTGGTGGTCTGGCCGCCCGAAAGCAAGATGGCGTAAGGCGAGACCTCTTTGTAGATATGGCTCTTGCCGGTGCCGCGGGGACCCAGCTCGCACAGGTTGTAATTGCGCTCGATGAGCGGCACCATACGCTCGATAAAGTGCAGACGTTCTTTCTCGGAAAGCTCGCTGGGCTCATAGCCAGCGGAGCGCAGCAGCATGTTGAGCCACTCGTCGCGCGAGAAATACTGGCGCTCTTCGACCATGGCATCCAGGTCCAGGTTGGGCATCTGGATGGGCGTGAGCGACGCCACACTAAACGGAGAGTCCTCGGGCCCGCGCTTTTTGCGCTTGGCCTTGGCGCGGCGCGGCGCATCGTCGCCAAAGACCTCCATGCCAAACTCGTCTTCCTCATCCACGGGGTGACGATACTCGATGCTCATGATGCACCAAATACCACCCTGCAGAATCTTGGAATAGTCGCGCACGTACTCGGCCGGCATCACAAACGGCTCGATGGTCAGATTGGCAAACGATGCCACGTAGATGTCTTTGTACTCGTCGAGCTTGGCCGTCACCTTGTCGATGATGGTAAAGCGGCCCAGTTCGCGAATCTTGGACTTAATGCGCTCGGACTCGTCGGGACGCACGTAGTTATCGGTGAGAATCCTGCGGATGCGATCCAGGCCCTCTGCCACGGCTTCCTCGTCATCGGTCGAGCAGTACATGCCCAGCAGGTACTCCAGCACAAAGGTGGGCACGTTGGCGCCGCGCTTCATAAAGGCCGTCAGGTCCTTGCGCACGATCTTGCCGCCAAAGTGCTCGAGCAGCTTGCCGTCCAACCCGTCCATGTCGTAGCCCTCATCCTCGGGAGCCTCGGCCGCAGCCTGATCATAGCCATCGGTCGAGGACTCGTCCTCGGCGGCCACCGCAGCCTCAGCGGGCGCGGCAGCAGTCGCCGGCTCCGGGGCAGACGCAGCGGTCTCGGCCTCCGGGGCCTTCGCGGGCGCGACCTCAGGCACCGCAGCCTCCGCAGGCACATCCACGTCAATCGAGGGGACTTCCCACAGATCGTCGTCATGGCTATCAAACATAGGGCGCACTCCTAAAAACCAAAGTCAGCAACAGGGGCAAACGAAACAGCGATGGTATACGTCTCGCGCCAAACGATCTTGCCCGTTTCGCGCTCGCGGCAGACCAGATAGTACGGACCCTTGGCCGAGAATCCATCCGCTGCACGCAGCGCAAACTTGGCATGCACGACGCGCTCCTGCGAGTTAGCAGAAGTCTTGTTGGCATGCGCCTTGACTGTATCGCTCACCTCGTTGCCGCTTGCGTCGGTAAACACCAGCTCATACTCGCACGGCAAAACCTTGCCTTGGGCGGGTTCTTCCTGGATCAAGTTGACCGAGAAGAGCGAGTTGGTCACTCGGCGTCCCTCGCTTAGCACGCGCAGCGTCGCCACGCGCGTATCGACAAAGTCCTTGGAACCCGAGCGCGCACGCCAAAATCCGATAACGGGCACGCAGAGCTCCTGCAGGCTCATGCCGCCGTGGACGTAGTTGTTAGTGCCGCCGGGACGCTTGAAGTGCACGTTCTCGCGCGGGGCAAATCCCTCAAAACCGGCACCTAAACGTCCCATGCCAACATTAACAAACACCTCGCATGCCTCTTCCGAAAGCTTGGCCACGGCCTCGTTGGGCACCACCAGATGACGCTTGCCGTGCATGACAGGAGCGTCAAGGAAGGGAAGGTCTGGCTTGCCGAGCATCTGGCACTCGTTGAGCTCACGACGCGTGTAGATGAAGCCGTGATCCGCCGTCATAACAACACGCGCGCCCGGGGCGTCGGTGCACACGCGGCGCGCCAACGCGGCAAGTTCCTCCACGGTGTCCGCGCAGGCATCGAAAACGTCATCCTGCGTAGCTGCCTTCTCGCCCGTGGCATCGATCTTGTTGTGGTAGAGATAAACGAGCCTGGAGTCTTTGAGCAGCGCTTTGCGCTCGGTTCCCGCCATGTTGAGGTATGCGCTCGAGCGCAAAGCGCGGGCCGTGGGCTCAACGTGGGTAAGTACGGCCTCGCGCTGCGGAGTCGTCGCAGTGGGCATGCCGTCAGCCAACACAAACGCGCCATCCTCTGCAAGCTCAAGCACCTGGTGCGGCAGCAGCGCAGGCATGCCCACCTCGGTAATGGAGGGAAAGACCGCCTGCATGCTAGAAACCTTGACGTTGCCGCCGCGTTCGCGCTCGAGCAGCGCCGCAACGTCGCGGGCAACCTCATAGCGCAGCGCATCGCTCACGATAACGACCGTTGTTTTGGCAGAACCCACAAAGGCGGGCAGCACATGCCAGTAAAACTCATCCTGCCGTGCGGGACCATCGATGTAGCCGCAATCGGCCCACTCCCCTTGCGCAGCAGCCGCCCAGCAGACATTGGCATCCGCCAAGAACCAGTTGCTGTAGAGATTCTCCGCCCAGTCCGCCACGGCGCGGGCAGGTTCCTCGAGCGCATCGCACTCGACGGAGCGTGCCCGCAGATACGCAGTGCACATATGGCGATAGGCAGCATCCATGGCATACCAATCGGACGAATAGGCATCCCACACCTGCTGGGGCTGCGCCAGATGGAAGCCGCCCGCGTGCGACTGCCTAAACGCGCACATATCGGCCACAGCGGCAAGCAGGTCAAAGTAGCTCTCGACACGACGGTACCAGCTTAGGTCGCAGCGACGCGCCGCAAAGGCGCGTGCGTCCTCAACACGGTCTGCACCCCGGGCAAACGAGCTGAACAACTGCGAGAGTACAGCCTCATTGACGCACGGGAACACATCAAGCGAGGCCAGCACATCGATCGGCAGAGCCTCAAACCGCGCAAAGAGCCCGCGGACATCCTCCACCAAACGACAGATCTCAAATAGGTCCTCGCTCGATGCCTGGGTACCGGCGGCCTGGTCCCACGTGCGCACCGCCTCAAGGCAATAGGGACCGTAGGCGGGAGCCACATAGCTTTCGAGCCCCTTGAGCGCTCCCTCGGGAAGCGCGGTTGATGCCGTCGTAAGGAGCACATGGGATGCAAGCATAAGCAATGAGTCACGCTCGTAAAGCGGCCCATCAAACCCATAGCAACGCACAATGAAGGCAGAGAGGGCATCGCGCACGCAGTACTTGTCCGCCAACTCAGCCAGCGCCTCGGGACCCTCGTGCAGCAGCATGGTCATACAGCCACGCAGTACAAACGCGGGACGCGCGTCACCAGGCTCTTTACCGCCAAAAATCACCGTAAGGATGCCGAGTTCGATATCGGATGCGCCCGAGGCATGCGGAACACACGCGGCAAACTTAGCGCAACGGGTCTTGGCATCAAAGAACGCCTTGTGCGCTCGCAAGCTCTCGCGCACGGCATCGATATTCTCGATACCCAGCTGATCGGCCAAAAGCGAAAGATAATCAGCTTGAAACCGGTCAGCATACAGCTCAACATCGGCAAGCCAATCGCCCTCAAGCCTGCCGCGCGGGCAACGGCGATACAGCAAGATATCGCTCACAAGGTCATCGCGGTTGACGAGCTTCTTGACGGCAAACATGCGGCCCTCGCAGGCCTCAACAAACCGCACTGGGCGCTCAAAGTCACCGTAAGCGGGCATAACACCGTCATCAGTCCCCGCACCGTCGAAGCCCTCGGCGGCCAAACGTTCAAACTCAGGAGCAAACTCGCCGTCTGCATCGTGCCAAACCACCACACGACGCGGCACGCATGCGGGCAACGGTTGCAAAAACCGCAGCTTGAGCTGTTCTTCTACATCGATCTTGGGCATGAATATCCTTACCGTATCTGCAGTTACTTAATCTTTGCTAGCACATCCTGAAACTTGGCGTAGTTGACCTTGACGCCGTCATCCAGGTCGATCTTAATCATCTGGTCTGCCAAGTGGTGCAGCTTCTCCTCGAAGGCAATAGTCTCTTTGAGCTGGTCGTTAAGCTTTTTGACGCGCTTGTCCAAGCGCACGCGCTCGCCGCGCTCGGCGGTGGCAAGGGAATCGTTGGCATAGCCGATCTGGGCACGGTAGCGCTCCTGCTGCCCATGCACATAGTCGGTGCGGATGCGAGCCAACAGGTCGGGCTGATAGCGATGTATGTAGACAAGGCACTTAAAGCCATTTTTCTTGCCGCTGTCGAACAGCCAGTAGATGGGGCGCTTCTTATAGGTCTGGCAGTGGTCCCTAAAGAAGTCCTTCAAAAAGTAGGCGCGGATGACCTCGCGCGAGGCGCCCTTGCCGCCGAGTGCCTCGGCAATAAAGGCCAGGTTCTGCTCAAGCGTCTCCTCACCATACACGGTGCGCACAAAGTCGATAAAGTAGCGCACGATGTCGTCGTCAAAGTACTCGTCATCGGTAATGGGCAGCACGTTGTCGCTATCGGGCATAAAGGTCACATGCGCGGGATCGGGCATCTTGGCCAGATAGTCATCGACTGTGGCGCCTTGGTCGGCCAGAACCAGCCCGTCCACATCCAGCGAATAGCGGCCAAACATGCAGCCCACGGCATAGCTTATAAGCGAGGCGATCTCGTCGCGCTTGGTGCGCACGTACTTGTTGCCCTTGTAGCTCTCCGGAATCTCTTCTGCCGTATCGAAGATGCGCGCCACCGAGACGTACTTGTCCTCGACCTCGATGGGCACCTCTCCCTCCATGTTGTAGATCTTGGCAAAAATCCGGTTGAGTTCCCCCTCGTTGGCGCGAAGCTGCTCAAAGCGAGCGTTGACCTCGGCCTTGCGAGCCTCGTATTTTTCTTGAAGTAAAGTGGCCATATTTGACCGCCCTCTCATTTAAAAACGCCGACTAATATTCATTTAAAAGGTCACTTTCGAGAGACAGCGAGTCTCTTTGCGATAAAAAACGTTGGAAGCTCATTCGACACGCCGTTCTTTGCAATCAAAGATGAAGCATCTCTTACTCACGGATTTGCGTCACCAGTAAGTTCCCATTTTCGATTAGAACGTGAATAAGCAATAAGCCCTTGGGCCTTCAGCTCGCCAAGCAATTTATCTAAATTACGCTTAGATAGCTCACAGTCCTTCCCGAGTTCATCTTTATTTGAGCAGGACCCACTCGAGATTCGAGACAAAACCAATTGACGTTTGTTTTCCCACTCCCGTTCTGAGGTCTCTTTCTTTCGGGCAATTTCTTCCGCCTCATATACAGCCTCGGACTTAACCACAGCAATCCAATCAATGAGAGTGCTGCATTTAAGAAATAAACGAGAACTCACCTCAAATGAATCCGCTCCAATGAGATCTTTTCCTGGCATACCGTTTTCAAAAGCAATGAAATCTACACCGTTCTTTTCGACCAATTGAAAGCGACAATGTGCCAACGAATTTCTAATAATCCGAAATAAATCAAGCACAAAATTGCTGTTGATGAGCGCCACAACGCGATTTGAGGTACAAGTTGAAGCAAAATTGCCAGGCATATCAGCATCAACAAACCTATTTTTCATCTCTTCTTTTCGTGTGGCCGTAAATAGCGTCGACCCATCGCAGAGATTGGCCACTTCCAATAATCTTCGGTGAAGGTACCCGGATTTAGGAGGAACACTATCGGCCCATCCATAATCGAGAAGCGATATCCCTCTGCTACTCACACCTTTACAAGGAGATTCAACCAGAAAAAACTGAATAATAGAACCCATGACGTCATTAGGGTCATTAACCTTAACAGCCTTTATCCAGCTTGGCTTAGGTTCGACATATTCAATTTTAGTCTTATCGACAGGCTTGTGCCTCTTCTTTTCAGCCATGACGATCACCTAGACAAGAGGATTACGTTTAAAATCCCAGGAGGTTTCAAACGAATCGTAGTCCGCCTTTGAAATTGAGCGAGAGTCTTCAACGAGTGAGCAGACAGTCGGTTCGGCATCCTCATCTTGGATAATCGGCAACTGACCGATTTGGCCTACCTCAAAGTTTAGAGTCGGCGACATAAACGCCAAATCAATTTCGGCAATGGAACAGTTGCAGAAAGCCTGGATGTATCGAAGCTCGTTCGGCTCCGCAAAAAGACATGCACCAGCTACCTCAAATAGCATCCCTCGAGGCGCAAACCTAAAGGAAGCAAGGCTGGAAGAAATTTTAGACCAGGAAACCGCAGGCTTGAAGTAGTCGCCCTGGTTCTTGATTACAAAATCAGGTGTAGAGAGATAAGTATACTTGGCCAGAATCGCTTCCTTCATCTCCCGACCGTCATCAAACCAATTAACCACCTCGTCGTAGTCACCCCACCACTTTCGATAGGAGCCGCCCCGAATAATCGGGAACCAGCGGGAACCACTCTGCTTTGCCTCGGACCTGCCGCCGCAATCTCGCGATGTGTTGGAAGGCGCCACTTCCCACCATTTCCTCAAAAAGCGGCCATTATCACTCGTCGCCAAGCCCTGACGCGGAGTAGCAATAGCATCGAGCCTTTTTCCTTTTGAGAATGATTCAACAAGGGCATCACTGGCCCAGTAGGCAATGGGGGTGCCGGGAATCTGTTTGAAGGTCTCGGCGTCGCGGCGGTAGAACCAGCCGCAGTCGGGGTTTCGGATCGCTTCGAGGGCCTTCGGAGCCTGAACGGCAGCACCAACGAAGTCCGAAAGGCGCACGTAGCCGCCCTTGTAGCCCTTGATGAACGAGTTGTGGAACGTATAGGTGCAGATGGGCACGGTCGCGCCGGCGAAGCCCGAGTACTCGAGCTGAATGAGCGAAGTCAGCGTTCTGTTGTCGATAATCTCGTTGCGGAGCTTCTCATAGCTTCCGATGAACATCCAGACGAAAGACGACATGACGCCGCACTCGCCGTGGTCCTTGGCGAGATTGAACATGCGAACGACAAAGCTGGAGAACAGGTCGCTCTTCACGTCGGGGTAGTTCTTCTTGACCCACTTGGACATGAAGGGGTTAAAGCTGCTGCTGCCCATATACGGAGGATTCGCAACGGTGCAGATAAAACGACGGGACAGCTTCTCGCAGATGGCGGCAGCGCTTTCGAGCTTAGTTTTGGCCGTAGTGGCAAAAAGGTCATCGGAACAACTCGCGACGGCAGCCTTGAGCTCGTCGATCTCGTCCTCTGAGGGATTGAGCAGCGAACCGATCTCGCCCAAATGACTCAGCTCCTCGGCGAGCTTCTTGTTACCCGGCAGCTCGTCCTCCCCTAGCGGGATGCTCGAGAGCACGGTAACGTCGGCGCGAACGCCACGCCTAAAGAAGCGACGGTCGTGCTCGCGGGCGCACATGGCAAGCGCCAGCTCCGCGATCTGTGCCGCGCGGGAATCGATTTCCATACCTGCAAGGTTTTTAGTAAGAATGAGCTCGGGAATCTCGCGCTCACGATAGCCGCGCTCCTCGTACATATGGAAGAGCAGCTCAAACGCATAGACCAAGATATGGCCCGAGCCGCATGCGGGGTCGCAGAGGGTTATCTCCTCGGGACTCGAAATGCGGATGAAGTCCTCGTGCTCAGCATCGGGCTCGATGTAATACTCCATGCGCTCGCGTAGCGAACTCCCCGGATTGTTGAGCATCCACAGACGGCCGAGCGAGTTCTCGACCATATAGCGCACGATCCACTCGGGGGTGAAGAGCTGCGTGGCGGGCGCGATGTCCTCCGCCGCTGCCTTGCGCTTGGACTTGAAGAACTCGTCTTTAACGTCGGCATTGTAGTACTGATACATCCAACCCAGAACGGTCACGCCCTCGCGCCAGTCCTCGTCAGCGAGGACGGCGTTGAGCTTGCCCACCACGCCATCGGACATCATGAGGCCCTGGGGCAGCAGCAGTTCCATGGCTCCACCCACGCGTTCAAAGACGCCTGGCAGGCAATCGGCAAGCTCCTCGCACTGAGCCACAAACAGGTAACGCCACAGCGGTTCATCCAAGCCCGCCATCTTGAGTTCGGCTATGCGATCGGTATCGACCGTCGTTATTTCCACGTCCAGTGCGTTCTCCACGGCCTCGCTGCCATGGCTGCCGTCCGCACGACTTAGCATGCGCATACGGCTGGGAAGCCATCCGCGTGCATCCATGAAGCGAATGGCCACGATGCGGTTGAACCAGGTGTAGGCAGCACGGTCGCGCAGCGCCTCGTGACCCACCCCTGCCTGCATGCGCAGCAGTTCGTCGCGTTGCTCGACCTCAGCCGGACTTAGGGGCAGGCCGTTGACGGTCTCGGACCCAGTGGGCGCAGGTGCAGGTTCGGTGATGCCGTAGCGCACCATCTGCGCCTCCACGCCTTTGATGAGCTCCGTGCGGGCCCAAGTGCAGAAGCTCTTAAGAGCAGAATCGTTCATGGTTGATGAGCCTTTCTAAACGCCATAAGCCACCGGTGCGCGCTTTGGCGCCAGTGGCTCTGCGGGCTAGTTGATACGAATCTCGTCGTTTGCAGCGAGTGCTTGCATAAGGCGGGAGCGCAAGTCGTCCACATAGCGCTCCACGTCCTCTGTGGACAAGAGACGACTCGGCTTGACCAGATCGGCTCGGCGCACGGTCTTGATCTTGCGCTGGGGCACGGGCGCAGGCGTGGGCGCTGACGACGCAACGCCCTTGTTGGAGATTTTCTTGACCACCTCACCCGTACTCGTGACTTCGGTGGTGCGGCGCTCGTTGTCCATACGTATGCGGGCCGCATCCACAGCGTCGTACATCCCGTTGGTTGCTGCGCTGAGCCAATTGCCCCAGTTAGTCGCGGCAACGCTCAGCTCATTGAGGCTTTGAGCGCTGTGGGCACGGTTTTTGAACGACTCGTATTTGGTGCCGGCGTCTGCTATGGCATCCTTGGCTTGTTTGACAAAGCCCTTTTGGCTCTCTGCTTGTGCCTGCAAGTCTTGCAGATCGCTCTCGATGCGATGCAAAAGCTCATTGCGGCGGATGCCCAGCAGCTTTTTAATGTCGTCCTCGACGGGATCCATAAGCGGTTGAAGGTCTTTAATGCGGCCGTAGGGCTTGGGATCTTTGAGGATCTCGCGCACCTTTGCCACGTTCTCCACCGCGCTGGGAATGTCATCGGAGGCATACTCGATACCCTCGGTGCGGCTCAAGAAATCCTTGGCGTGGTCAAATGCCGTTCGTTGGTTGGACTCGAAGAACTCAACCACCTTGTCAAAATCGTCCTTGGCATCGAGCAAACGGTCCTCGTGCTTGGTAAACGTGGTCAAGAACGCCTCGGACTCGCTCTGGTCCTTAAGAACGTCGACGACCTCAGAGCGCATCTTCTCGCACTCACTCTCGCCAGGATACGGATAGAGCGGTTTGATGCCCGTATAGAAGCCGTGCGCCATATCGAGGCAGGCTTGACGAAGGCTCTCAAGGCGCTCTTTAAGCTCGGCCACGAGCTTATCCTCATCGGAGGGCACGGTATCAAGGTCAAACAGGTCACGCATAAGATCGCCCGTATCGCGCAGCAAACGGTCACTCATACGCACGCGTAGACGCACCTGCACCTTATCGGCATCCTTGCGCAAGAACGCCACCATTCGATTGTCGTTGGCTTGGATCGTCTGACCGCCAAACAGCACTTGCGCGCGTTGCTCAACCACAAGCTGCGCCACCACATTTGCGATATTGACCTCGCGCCAGCCATAGGGCTTTTGCTGGTACTTGCGCTGAATATCACCCATAGCGGTATCCAAATGACGCTGATGCTGCACTCTGAGGTAATCCTCGACATCCTTGAGGGCGCGCGCATTCCCAGCGTCCATGCCATCAAGCCCAGCTTGAATATTGCCCGCCAGCGTGGAGCGGATATCGGAATCGCCCTCGACCGGCGCGCCGATATAGCCAGCCTTACCAAAGATTACGTCGCACAACTGCGCGAGCACCTGGTCGAAGACCTGCGCAGGCTTGGTGGCACGGACCTCAACCATGCGCCCGTTGACGGCGCATCGTGCATGAAGCACCGCCTCGGTCAAAAGGGTGTCAGCCTCTTTCTCGTTAGAGTCCTTCTCACGCATTTTGGCCTCGACAATCTGGCGGGTGCTCGGCGGTAACTCCTGCAGGTTGCGCGTCTGGGCGTACATGCAAATCTTGGCGGCGTTGACGAGTGGGGTCCAATAATCCACCTCGTCGCTCAAGGCCACGATGGCTTTATCCACAGATTTCAATGCTAACTCGGCATCGTCGGCGCAGCCCAAGTCACTGGCCATGGTCACCACGGAAAGTTCCATACCGCCCATGCTGGATCCATGAATCGAGCCATCCACGTAGCGGTCAAAGGGGAAGTCGTTGGCCTCGCGGGTGAGCTTGCGCGCAGTGTAGATGCTCTCGAACAGGCGCTTCTTGATAGACTCGATCACCTTTGCGTTGTCGATCGGGGTCTGCGCGATCTCCTGTGCAATTTCCTGCTCCTCATCGGTAAGGAAGCTGTAGGTATCACCCTGGCGCGCAACGTAGTTCTCGCGCTCCAAGCGGGCGAGGGATTACTTGACGCGGTCCTTAAGGGCGCGCTTATCCACGTCAAGGCTATCAATCATGAAGATGGAGATGTTCTCGACCGAGGCCTTAACGTAGCCGATGTAGCGGATCAAGTACAGGAGCTTAAGCACCCGAACATCGTAGCTCTCAAGACCTTCTGCGTTTTCAGCTGCGCGCTCCGCGCAGACGACGACCTGAATGATGCCGTGCTCCAGGTCTTTAGAGATTGTGTCGAAGAAGCGCCAGAAGGGCACGAGAGCGCCGGTCTGCTCATGCTGGATAGCCTGAGCACTCTCCTGGAAAGCGCTCAGCATGGAGCGCTCGCCCGTGGACATGTGTTTGGCCTTGACGCCGTGCTTGCGCACCTCGGTCATGACGTCGGGCAGCAGCTTGAACTGATAGCCTACAAACGGGTAGCTGGCGACAAACTCCTTGGCGTTGGCATAGCCCGCAAGATCGGCGCGCGAGCCTTCAAATGTGAAGTTGTTTTTGAGGACCGCGGAGTCCTGCTTATAGAGTTGGGCAAGCGCATCGGCCGCCGGTGCGGTCTTCTCCAAAATACGGCGCTGAATGACCTCGTCAGCGCTGGAGCTGGAAAGCGAAAGGCGAGTATCAAATCGACCCAAGATCTTAGAGAACATGCTCGTATCCAGCCCGCCCGGTAAACCGAGATTGTAGATGTCTTCTTGACTCGAAACCATCACCCAAACACGGCCACCACAAACTGATCCAAGTTCCTCGACTACCGTCTGGAGACTCAACAGACGATCCGAATTGCCGCCGTTAGCAATAAACTGGCCAACCTCATCAACCATGAAGACCAAGCGAAAATCGCCACCATTGGCAGCCGCCTGAGCGTCAATGTACTCCTTAACCTTTTGAGCAAATTCATCAGGCTGAAGAAGCTCGTCATCAGGAGCAGAGACCCATGCACTAATTTCATCGTCGCTCATGCCCAGAACAGATTTAAGAAGCTTACGAAAAGCCTTGTTATACCTATAGGTCTTGCGATTTTCAAGCCATGTATTTCCTGTTAGACGCTCAAATTCGTCGCGAAACTCTTGAGTTTTACCTATCTCATCGATGTACTCCTCAAGCTGAGCAAGCTTGGGCTTAACGCCGTAAAACCCTCGCGCCTCATAAAACACGCGCTGGAATCCATAGAGAACAGCAACAGATGCCTTATCGCCCTTCCACGACCCCGCCTTGGTGTCGATATTGAACAGTAAGGTTTGCGTAGGAACGGAACAGGCGTGCTCCATAGAAGCAAACACCAACGGATCGGCAATCTTGCCATCAAAAAAAGAGATAGCGCGCTTCCCATCAACATTGAGATTCCCAAGCAAATAGCTCAAGATTTTAAGAAAGTGTGACTTACCGGACCCATAAAAACCGCTGACCCATACGCCCATTTTGTTGGTAGGGTTATACAGAGAATCGCCGTAGGCTTTAAATAAAGTTGCGAAGTGACCTTGCAGCTCGCGCGTCACCACATACTCGCTAAGCTCTTGCCTAATTGACTCGTCTTTCTCATCGTCAGCGACAACAACACCATTAATGGAACGGTTGATGTCCTTCGCGAAGAGATTGCGAACAGTTGTGTTATCCATTGTAAACTCCTTAAAGCTGGAGAACGGCAGTCAACAAAGCGGGCGGAAAGTCGCACTTAAGAGATATCGATTGCGCGATAGTAATTCTCTGCTGCAAGCCTGTTAAACAAGGTGACAGATGAACCGTTAAAGGTGCCGGGGTAAGCCGCAATAACGGGGACATCAGAAAAGTCAGACTGCATTGAATCGAACAGGTTATGGACTCTCAAAAAGGGGTAAACCTCGCCAACCCCAACGAGCAAAATCGCATCGCCCGGTACATGTGGTTGCGTCAGGTCCAAAACCACATCGGAGACAACATCAGGCTGGCAATAATCAACCACGTCATCGAGCACTGCCTTTGAGCCAAAATCAGTTTCTTGCTCTTGCATGGCTTCAAGAACATCGAGGTCATCAAGAATCGCCAGCACAACGTCATAGAGGTTTACGACCTTGAGCGCACAGGGGAGCTTGCCAGCCGCGGAGTCATGCGCCAGGGTGTCAAATAACGCGCGGGCCTCAAACTCGAGCGCCGGGTCGTAGCAGAAGGTATGAAATCCAATCTCGTTGCCGATGCCTTTGTTGGAGAGAAAATCCTCGTTGCTCAGACATGCGCGGAGGAGCTGAGAGCGCCGCTCGAACTCCTGGCGGGCGCGTTTGGCATGGGAATGGGCTGCCACGACGCGGTCGCGGGAGCGGATACCGATGTTGGCGGTGATGTCGGTCGCCGGAGTTATCGCGGGACCGTCGGCGGTGCTGATGTGCGCCATGCTAGATTACCGCCCTTCCTGTAAGGGCAACGACAAGCGACTGTTCGCCAAGCCGCAGAAAAGCATGCTCAATATCGGGGTCAAGGAAGAGCGCAGACAGGCGCTCGGACTCCGGGCCCTGGCCCTCGCCGATAAGGCCGGCATGGCGGAGCGTCTGGCGGAGCGAGCCCTTAATGCGCTTGACCGTGGCCTCAGTCCAGCGGGCCGCGTCCGGATACTCCGTGGTAAAGCGTGTCATAAAGGCGTTGAGGTCAACCGCCGTAAAGGCATAATCGAAGTTTTGTAGGCGCTCCCCTACCTCGATGAGCACGAGCTCGCGCACGATATCGTAGCGGCAGATCATGCTGTAGAAGATGGCCTGGTCCGCCTGCGTGGGAGTGCCGGATGCCATGAGCCTGGTTAGGGATGACGCAGCCTCGACGGCTGTTTTGGGGTCGATGCCGCGCGCGGCGCATACGGCGTCCGTGGGCACCATGGCGTCAAGGCGGCGAAGGCACACGGTTGCGCGGTTGGCGACCATGCGCTCCGTGGGATATTGAAAGAGGTTCTCGCTCTTTACGCGTACAATGACCTGCTCGTCGCTTGCGCCCTGCATACGAAGGGCAGCGACGATGCGCATCTCATGCGGGAGGAATTGCTCGCGGGTGAGCACCCCCCCCCGAACGCTTTTTGTGGTTACATCCACAGTACACGCTCCAAGGGTGTCAAAGGCTGTCACAAGTGCGCCGCAACCCGGCAGGCAGGCGCGGCGCACATGACAATAATCATACCTGTTGGTAAAAAAGTTACCACGCCCAGAGTGTCAAATGTTGAGCAACAAAATTTAATCCGGTTAACGGTCATTTTCGCAGCTTAGAAACTTTAACGAGGTCGCCCCAAATCACACTTGCCAGACAACCGCGCTTACGAATGCAGGCACGCATACGCACAACGCCACCCTCCGCTACACTCAACATAGAGTTCTACATATGATTCTATGTAAGGAGTTTCATATGCCTGTCGTAAAGCCTATTTCTGATCAGACGCGCGCGCTAACTACCATTCAGGAACGCGAAGATCACATTCAACGTACCATCGCTCATGGTTATGACGACCTCACCAACGGTCGTGTGCGCCCCTGGAAACAAGCGAAGGCCGAGGCGGATCGGATGCGAGCCTCGAGATAAGCCCTCCCCCATGTAACCATCCTGTAAATCATAGCGGCGCACTCGAGTTTTACCGTGATGCGGTCGCGCTCGGCGCTCCACTGTGCTAAAGTATCCCGAACGTTCAAACGACTATGAGGGGAACTAGAAGATGGCACGTGTGCACAACTTCTCAGCTGGCCCGGCCGCGCTGTCTACAAGCGTGCTCGCCGAGATCGCCGACGAGATGATGGACTACCGCGGTTGCGGCATGTCCGTGCTCGAGATGAGCCATCGATCTAGCATGTACCAGCAGATCATCGACGACGCCGAGGCAACCCTGCGTCGCCTGCTGAGCATCCCCGACAACTACCGCGTCCTGTTTTTGCAGGGCGGCGCCACGCTGCAGTTTGCGGGCATCCCCATGAACCTCATGTGCCGCGGGCGCGCCGGCTACATCGTGACCGGCAACTTTGCCAACAAGGCATACAAAGAAGCCGCCAAGTACGGCGAGGCCGTGTTGCTCGCGAGTTCCGAGGACACCAACTTCGACCGCATTCCCAACATGGCCGACATCAACGCGTGCATTGCCGACGAGGCCGCGGGCGACGGGCTCGACTACGTCTACATCTGCCAGAACAACACCATCTTTGGCACCATGTACCACGAGCTGCCCGCTTGCGGCGACATGCCGCTGGTCGCCGATGTCTCGAGCTGTTTTCTGTCGCAGCCGCTCGACGTCGAGCGCTACGGCCTCATCTACGCCGGCGCGCAGAAAAACGCCGGCGCCGCGGGTGTGACCGTGGTCATCGTGCGCGACGACCTCATCGCAGATGGCCCCGCCTTTGCGCAGACGCCGCAGTACATGGACCTCAAGACCCAGGCCGCCAAGGGCTCCATGCTCAACACGCCCAACACCTTTGGTATCTACGTATGCGGCAAGGTGTTCCGTTGGGTTGAGAAAACCGGCGGACTTGCCGCCATGGCCGAGCGCAACTGGGCCAAGGCCAATCTGCTCTATGACCTGCTCGAGCACAGCGAGCTGTTCCATAGCACTACGCAGGCCGACAGCCGCTCCATCGCCAACGTCACCTTCCGCACCGGCGACGCCGAACTCGACGCGGCCTTTGTCGCAGGCGCGGCCGGGCACCAGATTCAAAACGTCAAGGGCCATCGCCTGGTGGGCGGTATGCGCGCCAGCGTCTACAACGCCGTAACCATGGAAGACGTGCAGGCACTGGCCTCGTACATGAAGGACTTCGAAGCGCAGCATAGTTTGAGCCCGCGATCTAACTAGCCCGCAGCACGCGGGCCGACCAGCCATCTCAAACCACCCTGTTTAGATCAAAACCTGCTAAGGAGTTTTTCCATGCGTAAGATTAAGACCATCGACGATATCACCAAGGACGGCAAAGTCGAGTTTGGCGAGGGCTACGAATTTGTGAGCACCGCCGAAGAGGCCGACGCGATCCTGATGCGCTCGACCGACCTGCACGGCTACGAGCTGCCCGAGGGCATCCGTGCCATCGCCCGCTGCGGTGCCGGCGTCAACAACATCCCCGTCGAGGAGTACGCCAAGAAGGGCGTCGTCGTCTTTAACTCCCCCGGCGCCAACAGCAACGCCGTCAAGGAGCTCGTCCTAGGCATGCTGGTGCTCTCGAGCCGCGGCGTGGTGCAATCGATGAACTGGGTGCGCGACAACGCCGACGACCCCGAGATCCAGGTCGATGCCGAGAAAGCCAAGAAGGCCTTTGTGGGCCGCGAGCTCAAGGGCAAGCGCATCGGCGTCATCGGCCTGGGCAACGTGGGCTCCAAGGTCGCCAACGCCTGCGTCGACCTGGGCATGGACGTTTACGGCTACGACCCGTTCATTTCCGTCGAGCACGCGTGGGTGCTGAGCCGCGAGGTGCAGCGCGTGGGCACGCTCGAGGATCTCTGCCGCGGCTGCGACTACCTCACCGTACACGTGCCCAGCAAGGCCGACACCATCGGCATGATCAGCACCGAGCAGATTAACCTGCTGGCACCCGACGCCGTGCTCATCAACTACGCACGCGAAACCATCATTGACGAGGACGCCGTCGACGCCGCCCTGCGCGAGGGCAAACTGAGCTGGTTTAGCTGCGACTTTGCCACGCCCAAGACCGTCAAGATGCCCAACACGTTTATCACCACGCACTCGGGCGCCGGCACTGGCGAGGCCGAGGCCAACTGCGCCGACATGGCCGTCAGCGAGCTCAAGGATTACCTGGAGAACGGCAACATCGCACATAGCGTCAACTACCCCGCCTGCAGCATGGGCAAGGCGCGCGCCGCAAGCCGCATCGCCTGCCTGCACGCCAACGTGCCCAACATGATCGGCCAGATCACGGCCATTCTCGCCATGGACAACGCCAACGTGCAGCGTATGACCAACGAGTCCGCTGGCGAGAACGCCTACACCATGTTCGACACCGACGAGCACCTGGACAGCAGCACCATCGAGGCGCTCAAGCAGATTCCGTCGATGTATCGCGTGCGCGTGATCAAGTAGCGCCGGCTGATCTGACGGGCAGTTCCCCATGTGGCCTGCCCGTCACTGACATTGAATGCCCACGGGGGCGCCTTTCGCACGAGAGGCGCCCCCGTTTTTGTGAGCACTCCATTAAATGCACTGAGCCGCTTCTTGGCATACAATCTGTATGTTGACCTAACTATCTGTGAGGTGCCTATGGTTGATACAGATTTTGCTTGGCGGCTTACGCAAGGACTCGTGCGGATCGACAGTTCCGACCCAGGTGCGTATGAGGGCGAGATTGAACGCTATATCAAAGCGTTGGTTGAGGAACGGTTAGCGCAGCTGAGCCATCCGGTACTCGATGCCGTGCAAATTGCAGAGCTCGAAGTACTCCCCGGGCGCCGCAACCTTATGGTCACCGTGCCGGGCCAAAGCGACGAGCCACGGCTCGTCTACATCTGCCACATGGATACAGTCACCTTGGGCGACGGCTGGGACGCGGACATTACGCCGCTCGGGGCGGTCGTGCGCGACGGCAAGCTCTACGGCCGCGGCGCCTGCGACATGAAGGGCGGTCTGGCCTGTGCCATTGCCGCACTGGTCCATACGCTCGAGCGCGTGGCGGCGGATGGCGCGCTGCCCCGCCGCGGCTTTTCGCTCATCTGCTCGGTCGACGAGGAAGACTTTATGCGAGGCTCCGAGGCAGCCATCGATGCCGGCTGGGTCGGTTCGCGCGAATGGGTGCTGGACACCGAGCCCACCGACGGACAGATCCAGGCCTCCCATGTGAGCGCCGTGACGGACGCAGAGGGAAATCCGGCAAAGGACGCGGAGATGGAGAGCTTCATCAACGGGATCAAGTCCCAGTATGAGGAGTCTCTGAAGGTGGTCCTGGGCCGCACAGATGTGGATCTGATGGATAAGGATCCGGAGACCGGGCTGCGGGCAGTGCGGAAGGCAGAGACCAACCTGGGCGACCTCTGCGCCGACGCCAGCCGCTATATGATGGGTGCGGATATCGGCTTTATGAACGGCGGCGGCATCCGTGCCGGGATCGAAGCCGGAGATATCACCTATGAGGACGCTTTAAGCGTATTCCCTTATGGGAATATGATCTGTATGGCAGAGGTCTCCGGGCAGAAGATCAAGGACGCCCTGGAGATGGGCGTGAAGAATTATCCCGAGGAAAGCGGCGGCTTTATCCACGTTTCCGGGCTTACGTATACGGTGGACTCCTCTGTGCCCTCCAGCGTGGTGCTGGATGAAAAGAGAAATTTCGTGTCTGTGGGCGGCGAGTACCGGGTGCGGGATATCTATGTGGGAGAAGAGCCCCTGGATGTGAACCGGACCTATACGCTGGCCTCCCACAACTACTGGTTAAAATCCGGTGGAGACGGCATGTCCATGCTCATGGGCTGTCCTATTTTAAAGGATGAGACCATGGTGGATGTGGATACCATCACTTCCTATATCAGTGAATATCTGGGAGGAACCGTGGGAGAAGAATACAAAGATCCCAGGGGACAGGGAAGGATCACGATCAAATAGGATAGAAAAGAAAAAAGATCCCACTCCGGGTCCCGGCCTTATTGGGATTCAGAAGGAATCATACTGTGCGGATTCTGAAGGTCCGGAAACCTCTGGTCACAGCTTCCGGACAGGATCTGGGATACAGAGTGGGATCAGGCCCGTTCTCCGGTGCAGGAGAGCGGGCTTTCTGAATGTAGGACCTGCTGCACTCCCGCAGAAGCATCGGTCTGCGGTACTTTGGCGTGCATCAGGCACCTTCATTATAGTACAGGCTGGTTTTCAAATCAAGGGTGAATTGTAATACATATGAAGAGAGCAAAAAGATACGCTTTTATTCACAAGGTCCGGTACTGGACAGAAATAGTCTCCGGAATATTATAAACGGCCGGGTCTGGATGGGCGGCCGGTCCGGAGGGCGGACAGAATGGATTCAATAATAGGGATCAGGGCAGCAGCTTCATCCTCGCTGCACTGCTCGATCAGAAGGTGCAGCTTACTGACAGCCGGGTTATCCAGGCGGATCTCCGGATGGAAGATCTCTCTGGAATCTATTTTGAGCGCACGGATCAGAGGGAATAAGATCTCCATTTTGGGATTCCCTTTATAATTTTCAATATTCATTACTGTACGCACATCGACGTCGATCTGGTCTGCAACCTGGTTTTGTGTGAGCCCCAGTTCACCGCGTGCCTTTTTTACCGCATCGCCCAGGGGCTGGGAAAATTCCTGCATAGCTAGTCACCTCAAATCCATTGTACAATATAGCTCATTTTATTTAAATTCATTATAGTTCCCATTTTCACTGTATTTTAATACATTTTTCGCGAAAAATAAATAGGAAGCAAAAATTTAGCAACACATAGAGGAAAAACTGGTAATTTTTCAAAATTGGAAGTATAATAAAACCAATGGAGGAAGGAATATGATCTTATATTTTACAGGAACGGGAAACAGCGCTTTTATTGCAAAGCGGATCGCAGAAAAAACGGGAGATACGGCTGTGGATGTGTTTCCCATGATAAGGGAGAACGATTATGGGAGGCTCAGCTCCAGCCGGCCGTTTGTGGTGGTCTGCCCTACCTATGGCTGGCAGATCCCCCATGTGCTGGGAAACTGGCTGAAGAAAACGAGGCTTTCAGGAAGCCGGAAGCTGTACTTTGTAATGACCTGCGGCGACGGGATCGGAAATGCCGGAGGGTATGCAAAACGGTTCTGTGAAAAAAAGGGAATGGAATATATGGGCTGTGGAAAAGTAGTGATGCCGGAAAATTATGTGGCCATGTTCCCGGTGCCGGACAGGACGGAGGCAGAACGGATCATCGGGAAGGCTATCCCCCAGGCGGACCAGATCGCAGAACACATCAGAAAAGAGAATCCGCTTCCGAAGGCGGAGATCTCGCTTCTGGACCGGTTCCTCAGCACCGTGGTGAATCCTGTGTTTTACAAGCTGTTCGTCCATGCGGGAAAATTCAGGACCACGGAAAGGTGTACAGGCTGCGGGGCCTGTGTAAGGCTCTGTCCCCTGTCCAATATCCGTCTGGAGGACGGGAGCCCTGTGTGGGGATCAGACTGTACCCACTGTATGGCCTGCATCTGCCGGTGTCCGGAACAGGCCATCGAATACGGAAAGGCCAGTCTGGGAAAACCCAGATACCAATGTCCGGGAGCCGGGGAGGGAAATAGGGGGCCGCAAAAAAATATATAAAAAATTTGCAGGAACCCCTTGCAAGTTTTGAAAAAGTGTTGTATTATATAAAAGATGCATCTGTAGCTCAGTGGATAGAGCAATGGCCTCCGGAGCCGTGTGCGTAGGTTCGATTCCTATCAGACGCATGATAAATCCCCTGTCAGATTGTCCAGTCAGTCTGACAGGGGATTTTTTTATATAATAGGAAACTTCGTTCCCTGTTATATAAAAACGCTCCGCGAGGATCGCACTGCGGCAGGGGAGCTACCTCTCCCCTCCATTTTCTTCACTCCTGTCCTGCCCCTCTCTCTTTCTGAAATAGAGACAGCTTCCCAGAAAGGCCGCAGCGCCGATCAGGAGAACGGCCGCATTCGAGTAGGCGTCCATGGCCTCCAGAATCCTCTCCCAGGATGCACCTGCTGTGGCCCCTGCCAGAACCAGGGCTGTATTCCACACCAGGCTTCCGGC
>URYT01000005.1 GCA_900552185.1 uncultured Collinsella sp.
CCCATCGTGCGCAACGGCAAAAAGGCCACCGTCGGTTATTGCCCCGATGTATGGGGAGCCTGGGAGTAGCTTGTGTTATTTGCCGGCGCGTGGGTATAAGAGCAGGCGTTTGGCATAAGATTCAACTGTAAGCCATGTCTAACAAAGGAGGGCACATGCCCAACAAACCCGTGAAGATCATCATGCTTACCGGATACCTCGGTGCCGGCAAGACCACGCTGCTCAACCACATCCTCGCTAACGACGGCGGCATCCGCGCCGCCGTAATCGTCAACGATATCGGCGAGATCAACGTCGACGCTAGCCTTATCGCCGACGGCGGTCTTTCCGAGACCGACGACCTCATCCCGCTCACCAACGGCTGCATCTGCTGCACGCTTTCGGATGACCTGGCCAACCAGCTGCAGGGCATCGCCGATTCGGGCAAGTTCGACTACATCATCATCGAGGCATCGGGCATTTGCGAGCCTATCCCCATCGCCTACACCATCTCGAGCTTCTGCGACGAGGCCAAAGTGGGCGGCGAGCCCAAACTTGCGCTCGACAACATCGTGGCCGTGGTCGACTGCGCCCGCATGTACGACGAGTTCAACGGCGGTCGCGACCTGCTGGCCGAGGATATCGACGAGGACGACATCGAAAGCCTGCTCATCCAGCAGATCGAGTTCTGCTCCACGCTGATCCTCAACAAGACCGATACCGTGAGCCCCGAGCAGATTGCCGAGCTCAAGGCCATCGTGCGCAGCCTGCAGAAAGACGCCGTGATCGTCGAGGCCCAAAACGGCGAGGTCCCCATGGAGGAGCTGCTCGATACCGACCGCTTCGACTTTATGCGCGCCTACAACTCCGCCGCCTGGATCGAGGCCATGGAGCATCCCGAGGAGCACGACGACCCCGAGGTGCTCGAGTACGACATCGAGACCTTTGTGTACTCGCGCCGCAAGCCGTTTGACCTGCAGAAGTTCACCGATTTTGTTGAGCAGGAGTGGCCCGACGAGGTCATCCGCGTCAAGGGTCCGCTGTGGCAGACCGGCGATCCGGACATGTGCTACATGTTCGAGCAGGCCGGCCACCAGATGCGCCTGATGGAGAACGGTCTGTTCGTTGACTCCGCGCCCGAGGGCGAGAAGCAGAAGATCATCGACGAGAACCCCGAGATCATGCAGATTTGGGACGACGAGACGGGCGACCGCATGACGAGCCTGTGCATCATCGGCCGTCACATGGACAAGGATGCGCTCATCGCCTCCCTCGATGCCTGCCTGACCGACTGGCACCGCGCCTAGGTTTATCCAAGCGGGCATTTGTCCGAAAAGTAGTCGCCAACCACCACGAAGGTGTCTGTCCCTTCGTGGTGGTTTTTCGTTCTGAGCCAAGGAGATTCATGTTCAACATCGTGCTGTATGCGCCCGAGATTCCAGCCAATACGGGCAATATCGGCCGCACCTGCGTGGTTACCGGCACCCGCCTGCATCTGGTGGAGCCGCTGGGGTTTTCGCTCGACGACAAGACGGTACGTCGCGCCGGCCTGGGCTACTGGCAAAACTTGGACGTGACGACCTATGCCGGCTGGGAGGACTTCCTTGCGCGCAACGGCCTCTCCCCCGCCGATGGCCGCCTGCATCTGTTGACCAAAAAGGCACGCCGCACCTATGCGCAGAGCACCTATCGCGACGGCGACTTCTTGGTCTTTGGCAGCGAGAGCTCGGGCATTCCCGAGCCACTGCTTGCCGCGGCGCCCGAGCGCTGCGAGCGCATCCCGATGCTGCGCGATCGCGACTCGCTTGATAACGCCGAGACTTGGGAAGCCCACGAGGTGTCGCTGGGGCATATCGAGGACGGCCACGAGGCTATCCTTCAACAGGACATCTGCGGCAACTTCGTCAACCCGGACGACTACCGCATCAGCGCACTCAACCTCTCCAACAGCGCTGCCATCGTCCTCTACGAGGCCCTGCGCCAAACAGGCTTTCCGGGAATGTGACAAAGGGACTGCCCCTTTGTCACATTCAAACGCCATATAGTTAAACGTAATTAATCGCTTTTAACTGAAATTAACTAGAATAAAATTAAGTTAACCTGAGACGCTAAAGGAAGGGCATTGTGAAATATCTCGAAAACCCGTTTACCCCCAGTTTTGGTGAGGTTCCTGCCCATCTCGCTGGCAGACAACAGATTATTCGTGATTTGGACCGTGCCTTCTTGAGCCAGCGCAGGCGCCCAGAACTGACCTCGATCTTCTCGGGGGCACGCGGAACCGGTAAAACCGCTCTCATGTCGTCGCTCGCGACAAGGGCGGAATCCCACGGCTGGATAGCCGTAAAGACGACCGCGCTCCCGGGAATGCTTGAGGAAATCGAGTTCGGGGCGAAACGTGCTGCCGGCCACCTCATCGACCCGTCTAACAACTTCGAAGTCACCGGTCTTGGAATTGCACCGCTCGGCAGCATCGAGGTCAATCGCGTTCACGATGCCTCAACCTGGCGTTATCGCATGAGCGACATCATCGACCAGCTCAACGAGGCGGGCACCGGTCTGCTCGTCACGGTTGACGAGGTGGACCCGACACTCGACGAGATGATTCAGCTCGCAGCGACGTATCAGCACTTTGTGACCGATGGGAAACGCGTCGCCCTGCTCATGGCGGGACTTCCCAACAACGTCTCGACGTTGCTGAACCACAAGACGGTCTCGTTCCTTCGCCGCGCCCAACAATATCATCTGGGTCGCATTGCCGACTATGACGTACGCGAGGCCTTGATTCGCACAATCCAGGAAAACGATCGCCTGGCAGATGCTGAGGGAATCGATAGAGCCGTTCACTCGATCTCTGGTTTTCCCTTCCTATTGCAACTTGTAGGCTACCGTGCCTGGGATCTCACAAGCGATTCGAAGGAAATCTCGTCACGCGACTTTGACCTGGGAATCAAAATCGCGCGCGACGAGATGGACGACCGAATCCTCGCGGCAACCTATCGGGAACTCACGGCAGAGGACAAGCGATTCCTCATCGCCATGCTCGATGACGAGGAAGAGTCCACCACCGCTGACCTTGTCGAGCGCCTTAAGCGTTCGCCGCAGCAGGTCTCCCGCTACCGACGCCGCATGATAGATGCCGGCATCATCGGGGAACGAGGACGAGGGCTCGTCGCATTTGAATTGCCATTCTTCCGCGACTATCTCGCGGCTCAATGCGTGAAATAAGCATCAATGAGGCAAAGGGGCTGTCCCTTTGCCTCATTGTCTATAGGTAGCGACCGGTGATGCTCTTGGAGCAGGCCGCGATGTCGCCTGGCGTACCGGCGCAGACGATTTGCCCGCCGGCGCCACCACCGCCCGGGCCCATGTCGATCACGTAATCGGTGTTACGGATAAGGTCGAGATCGTGTTCGATCACAATAACCGTGGCGCCCTTGGCAACGAGGCCATCAAACACGTTCAACAGCACCTGAACATCGAGCGGATGCAAGCCGATCGTAGGCTCGTCGAACACGAATACGGCATCATCCTGCACACGACCCATCTCGCTCGCGAGCTTAAGGCGCTGTGCCTCACCGCCCGAAAGCGCCGGTGTGGGCTCGCCAAGCGTGAGATAACCCAGGCCCAGGTCGTGCAAGGTCTGTAAGCGCGTCTGAACCTTCTTGAGCCCCAGTGTGGCGTCGATGGCCTCGTCCACACTCATGTCCATGAGCTGCGGCAACGTAAGCAGACTCCCGTCCTTGCCCTCGCGATGGATATGCGAGGCGGGCTCGGCGTAGCGCGAACCACGGCATGCCGGGCAGACGATTTCAACATCGGGCAAAAACTGCACGTCGAGCGAAATCGAGCCCGTTCCATCGCACGTAGGGCAGCGCAAGGCGCCGGTGTTGTAGCTAAAGGCGCCCGCCTTGTAGCCGGCTGCCTTGGCTTCGGGCGTACGGGCGAAGGCGCGGCGCAGCTCATCATGGATGTCGGCATAGGTCGCTACCGTCGAGCGCACGTTGGCACCGATGGGCGTGGCGTCAATCAGGTTGGCACGCGCAATGCCCTCGGCATCGACCCAACGCACGTGCCCCGGCAGACGCTCGCCAGCTGCCTGCGCCTTAAGCGCCGGGATGAGCGTCTCGAGTACCAACGTCGTCTTACCCGAACCCGAAACACCCGTAACCGCGACCAAGCGACCGCGCGGGATATCGACTTCGAGCGGCTTGACGGTATGGATGGCATCGGTCGCCACACGGATATGGCCCTGGTCGAACATTTCGTCGTCAGTCACCTGTGGGCGCAAGCGCTTAGGCTCGGCGCGCAAAAACGGGGCGATGCGGCTGCTTTGCGATTGTTCGACCTCGTCTACCGTACCAGCGGCGATCACATTGCCGCCGCCTGCTCCGGCAACGGGGCCCATCTCGACTAGATAGTCGGCTTCCGCTAGTACGCGCGTATCGTGGTCGACAACAACCACGGTGTTGCCGTCGCCCACCAGATCGCGCATCACGCCTACCAAACCGTCGACATTGGCGGGATGCAAGCCGATCGAAGGCTCGTCCAGCACATAAAGCACACCCGTCGACCGGTTGCGCACCACGCGGGCGAGTTGCACGCGCTGGCGCTCACCCGTGGAGAGCGTGGCACCGGCGCGATCGAGCGAAAGGTAATCGAGACCCAGGTCGACCAGACGACGAGCCGTGCTCAAAAACGAATCGCAGATATCCGCTGCCATGGGCCGCATCTCGGCCGGCAAGGATGCGGGCACCCCACGCACCCACTCAATCGCCTCGCCCAGAGTCATGGCCGCGGCCAGCGCCAGATTGATACCGCGCACTTGGGGCTGGCGCGCAGCCTCGGAGAGACGCGTGCCTCCACAGTCACGGCATGGCCCCTCGCGCAAAAAGCGTGCCACGCGTTTGAGGCCCTTGTCGTCCTTAACCTTGGCGAGCGCATTCTCGACGGTATAGACGGCGTTGTAATAGGTAAAGTCGAGCGGCGTGGCGCCCTCGCCGTTTTTGGGAACGTAGAGAATGTGCTTCTTAACCGCCGGACCGTGGAACACGATGTCGCGCTCTTGAGGCGTGAGCTGGTTAAACGGCACATCGGTGCGCACGCCCATCTCGCCTGCCACCTGCTTCATCAAATCCCACATGAGCGTGCCCCAAGGAAGCACCGCGCCCTCGTTGATAGTCTTTGACTCGTCGGGCACCAGACTCGCCTCGTCCACTTCGCGCATGACACCGGTGCCGCCGCAGGTAGGACACGCGCCGCCGCTATTGAAAGCCAAATCCTCGGCACTCGGCGCGTAGAACTCGCGGCCGCATGTCGGACACGTGAGCGACAGGCCCGCAGCCACGTTAAGGCTCGGCTCCACGCGCGCCCCGCAATGCGGGCACACGTGATGGGCACAGCGACTAAAGAGCAAGCGCAGGCTATTGTTGAGCTCGGTCATGGTGCCAAAGGTGGAACGCACGCCCGGCACGCTCGGACGCTGGTGTAGCGCGAGCGCCGCCGGCACGTGCAGCACCTCGTCCACCTGGGCGTGCTCGGCCTGCGTCAGACGACGGCGGGTATAGGTGCTGAGTGCTTCCAAGTAGCGACGCGAGCCCTCGGCATAAAGAACGCCCAGTGCCAGCGAACTCTTGCCCGAGCCCGACACGCCGGCAATACCCACGAGCTTTCCCAGCGGAATATCGATATCGATGTCCTTGAGGTTGTGTACACGCGCGCCGCGCACCTCGATAGCCTGCGGGCTCATCTTCTGTTCCGTCACCTTTATCACCCTACTCATGCCATAAAATGCGGTCGCGGATATACTCGCCCAGCATGGGCACGGTAAACCGGACGAGGCCGTATCCGGCAGCCTCGATGACGCGCTCGCGAATCAGGCTTGCGCGATATTTACTCGCCCAGCTTTGGGTGCGGTCGCAGTGCTCAATGATATCCGCCATGCGCGTCGGTTTGCCCTCGTCAACCGCCATAGCCTCGATAAAGAGGCGCTGTGGACTACGCAACCCGTAATACAAGGGAGCGTCCACTGCTTCATAGAACTCGGAGACGGCATCCGCATGGCCATCCTCGACATCGCGCCTTTCGATGGCCTGCGAGCCACGCCGGACAGTAGAGCGCCACATGTAATAGCCCACCAGCTGAACCATATAGGGATGCCCCATGCTCTTGCGTGCCGCAAGGTCCGCTGTCTCCGCGTCAACGTAAAGACCGGCGTCTGTGACCGTCTGAATATATGAATCGCGCACCTTGGGCAAAGATATCGCCCCCAG
This sequence comes from uncultured Collinsella sp., assembly GCA_900552185.1. Classification (GTDB taxonomy): domain Bacteria; phylum Actinomycetota; class Coriobacteriia; order Coriobacteriales; family Coriobacteriaceae; genus Collinsella. The sequence goes on from URYT01000005.1 coordinate 6,249, forward strand.
CGTACGCTGCTGGGCACGCCGCAAAAACGTCACGCTCGGCTCTTCGAGCAGATCGTCAACCATACTGGGTAAGCCGGCGAACACCAGCGCAAGACCGCGCTGGTCGCTATCGGGCAAGCCCGTGGCATCCTGGTCTCCGAGCACTTGCTGATAGAGAACGGCAAGAGCCGCCAGCTCCTCGATAGACGCAGATTGAGCCTCGTCAATCGCAAACAGTATGCCCTTCCCTGGACCGAGCTTCTTGAGCCGCTCGTTGACCAGCCCTCGCAACGTCTCGCCCTTTGCTCGCGCCGCCTCGACCGACATCCGCCCAAACGACGGACCGAACTCCATTGACGTCACAACGGGTTTATTCGAGCGAAGTGCGTCGGCCAAGCGGTCGCATAAGCCAAGCGAGGCGGAATCGGAGACAACCGCCCATCCGCGCTCGCTGGCCAGACGTTGCAGCTCCCGCAAGAGAACCGTCTTGCCGCAGCCGCGGTTTCCCGTAATGAGCATGAGCCTGCCCGGCGCTCCGGCGCCGTTATCGAGCCCTTCCGCAAAATCTTCGATGACCGACTCGCGACCGATGAGTATCGGAGGCCGCTTGCCAGCCGTGGGCTTAAAGGGATTTGGATTCATGTCGGCCTCCTCGGATTGGCAAACCCTGGTAACAGTTATACCAACTTATACCGAGTTATACCAATAGGATGCGACAAAGAAACTGACCTCTATCAGCTATGGCCGAAAAACTCGGCGTCTGCTGCTCGCCAGGGGCGGAAGGTGGCGGGATCGATCTTTGCGTGCGCCGCGGCGGGTACGTCGTACCATTTGACCGTGTAACCGGCGCCGTGAGAGCAAAAGACCGAATCGGGCGTGTTGGGCAGATCGGCCTCGGGCTCGTAGGCGGCCGCCTCGATGACGCGCTCGCCATCATGACAAGGCGCATAGCCGGCGAACTCCAGGTACAGATGACCGCGACCGCTCGTGTAGGCAGCCACCTCCAGCGCGTAATCCTGCACCTCAGATGCCGGCACGCGACCCACAAGCTTCGCCCGATCTCCCGCCATCGTCGGCGGCTCGTACTCGGCACCCATGCGCGTGGCATCCGAGAGCGCCCGGCCCACGCACTCCCCCGGCACCTCGAGCTCAAAGCGGTACCAGGGCTCCAACAGCACCGCCGCGCCAGCCTCACGTGCCTGCATGAGCCCCTGGCGAACCGCGCGGTACGTGGCCTGGCGAAAATCGCCGCCCTCGGTGTGTTTGGCATGCGCGCGGCCGCCCGTGAGCGTAATGCGCACATCGGTGATGGGCGAGCCGATCAGCACGCCCAGATGATTGCGCTCCATGGCGTTGGTGAGTGCCAAACGCTGCCAGTTAAGATCGAGCTCGTCGATCGAGGTCACGGTACCAAACTGCACGCCCGAACCCGCTGGCAACGGCTCCAGGCGTAGATACACCTCGGCATAGTGGCGCAGTGGCTCAAAGTGGCCCACGCCCTCGACCGGCTGCGAAATAGTCTCCTTATAGAGAATGCCGCCAGACTCAAACGCGACCGAAAGGCCAAAGCGATCGGCCAACACCCGCTGCACGACCTCGAGTTGCACGGCGCCCATCAGCTGCAGGTGAATCTGCTCCAGATGAGTATTCCAACTTACGCCGAGCATGGGATCTTCGTCCGCCAGCTCAGTCAGTGCTTTGAACACCGCATGGACATCGTGTTCGCCTGGAAGCACCGTATAGGTGAGAACCGGCGCAATGACGGGCGCATCGCCCGCGGGCTCCGCGCCCAAGGCGTCCCCCGGGCGAACGTGCGCAAGACCCGTCACGGCACAAATTCCGCCAGCAGCAACTTCTTGGGCAAGCTCATACTTCTCGCCGTTATAGATGCGCACCTGGTCGATCTTTTGCTCCCAAGTGGAGGCGCCAGAGCATCCCTCGACAACTTGCTTTGCACGCAGTACACCGCCCGTCACCTTGACCCAGGTAAGACGCTCGCCACGGTCTCCACGACTCACGCGGTAGACACGCGCGGCGAACTCCTGGGGCCATGTTCGCTCGCGCATCAGAGCGCATATGCCGTCGAGTAGCTCTGCCACACCCTGGTCCTTGAGCGCCGAGCCCGCAAAGCAGGGAAACAACTTTCGCTCTGCGACCAGCCGCGAAAGCGTGGCAGTCGAAAGCTCCCCTGCGTCGAGAAACTCGTCGAGAGCCGCTTCGTCCAACGCAGCAGCGTCCTCCTGAACGGTGCCGCCCGCCAACAATTCGTTGGCATCCAGGCAGCCTTCGGAAAGACGCTGCCCAAGCTGTGCCAGCAAAACATCGCGGCCGGGATTCTCCAAATCGATTTTGTTGATATAGATGAACGTCGGAATGCCATAGCGTGCAAGCAGGCGCCACAGGGTTTCGGTGTGCCCCTGCACGCCGTCGTTGGCGCCCACCACCAGAATCGCATAGTCAAGCGCGCGCAGCGTGCGCTCTGCCTCGGCAGAAAAATCGACATGCCCCGGCGCATCCACGAGCATGACGTGGGTATCGCCATGGTCGAGCACGGCCTGCGACGAGAAGATCGTAATGCCGCGCTCGCGCTCGATCGCGTTCGTATCCAGATGTGAATCGCCATCGTCCACGCGACCGCGCTTGCGAATGCGACCCGCGTTGAACAGCATGGCCTCGGCCAGCGTGGTCTTGCCAGCATCGACATGCGCCAAGATTCCAACGACCGCTTGCTTCGACATGGCTCTCCTCTTATTGCAAGCCCATCACACGCGGCAACGGGCATCCTCGTTCCACACTGGATGATACAATTTACGAGCCGGCGGGCGAAGCGGGCCCTATCCCCCGACCGAGCTCATCGCCCCGCGTTGCCGCGCGGCGATTTTCGTAGGTTCGCGCCTTACGAAAGCCGGCTTTCAAAACAGCACAGCGAACGAAAATAGCCCCGGGTGGGACCATTTTCGTTCGCACGAATTATTGATACGCGTCCTCGCTCTTATGCCTCGCGTAGCCAATCGAACGCGACACGCACCGTGCCGTCGGACACACAGACGATACCGGCGCGCTCAAAGCCAGCCTTTAAGATGGCACCCTGCATGGGCAGGTTGTCCTGATGCGTGTCGATGCGCAGGTGATCGGCACGCTCTTTGGCAAAGGCGAACATCGCAGCCGCGATACCGTGCACGGTGCCGTCGGATGCCACACGGTGCAGCACGGCGTACGGAGTGTCGCTACGCCATTGACCGTCCTCAATTACGTCATAGCACTCGTCCGGGCCCGGCAAAAAGGCAAACGTCGCCACCACGCGACCGTCGACTTCGCACACATAACTGCCACCGGCGGCGATATCGGCAGCCAGTTGCTCGGCAGAAGGCGTGCCCTCGGGCCACTGCGTGGCGTTGCCATGCGCGCGCATAAAGGCGCGGGCCGCGTCATAGATAGTCATGACAGCGGGAATGTCGGTATCGAGGGTTTTTCTGATCATCACGCGGCGGCCTCACGTTTATTGGTATCACTTTGATTGAGCAATGATACCAACGTTTGGAGAGGGGCGCGATGCAGATGGGGAGCAAAAAGCGAGCCGCCTGGTCAAAAGCAAAAAGCGAGTTTTTGAGCACTGCCACCGGCGGCGATATGAGCGACCTGTTTGCACGCGAGGACGAGCGCCGCGACGCCCTGGACGCCGAGCGCGATGAGGCCTGGCGCTACAAGTCGTGCGAGCGCAAAAACCGTTACGACACGCGCGCCGAGGCCGAGGCCGTTATGGCCGACTGCGAAAACCGCGGGCGGCGCGGTTTGGCCTGCTACAAATGCGAATACTGCGGTGGATGGCACCTGACGTCGCACCCTTGGAAATAGGCGCCGCATCGGCACGGCATTGACGGAGCGCCAGCCATCGCACGCAAGCTACGGGCGCGGCGGCACCAAAACATCGTAACGAACGGCCTTGCCCGCAAGTTGATAGCTCGGCTTAACGCCGGCAAGCAGTGGCCCCTTCACCGGTCGCTTGATAACGACCTTGCGCGGGTGCACCGCAAGCGCAGCTTCGACCAACGTCTCCTCATCGGCGCACGGCTGTTCCAGATGATGCAAGAGTTGGAACTTCTTTTTAACCGCCGCGCTCTTGGTGCGTCCGGGAAACATGGGGTCCAGATACACCACGTCAGGAGCGGTGAGCTCGCCCTGCCCGATCAGCTCAGCTGTATGGCGAAGGCCGGCAATGCTGTCCTCGCCCGCATGTAAGCGCATGCGCGCCACGGCTGTCGCAAGCGCCGGATCATCTGCCGCGCGATCCAAGGCATCCTTGAGGAGCGCCGCGATCACGCAATCCTGCTCATACAGATCGACGGTAAAGCCCGCGGCCGCCAGCAGCAGCGAATCCTCGCCAAAGCCTGCCGTGGCGTCAATCGCCCATGGGCTCTCGATGCCTTTTGCGCGCGCAGCCTTTACCAGCAGTTCTTGCTGCAGACGGCCCTGCTTGAGCCGTGGAAGCATGCGGCCAAAATCGGCACGCAGCTCCATCGTGCCGTCGGTGAGCGTGAGGCCCTCGGACTTCCCGATTAGCTCAAGCCCCGCGGACCGAGCAACAGAAAAGGGATCGACGACGCCCATGGGTACTCCTTAACAAGCAAAACGAATACGCGAGCGCCGTTTATGTCGGCACCCAACCGTCCGCTATTGTCCCACATGCGACATGGCCCACAGCATCCCAATGCAAAGCACCGCCATCAATCCCGTGCACACGGCAGCGATCACAGAATCACCCATGCGCCTTCCCAACGACCGCGGCTCATGCACTTGCCCTGCTCCGTACATCATGGCTCCTCCTTGAGACCAGCTCTTACCATGGACTCATCATCGCAGCGCCGCGCATACGCTGCCATCGATTTGACTTACGCCCAGCTTTCCTTTTTGAAAGGTTGGGTTTGGCTGCGCGGGCTCAATGCGCTTTCAAACGCATGCATCGCCGCGTTGAACTACAATGTGCTTCACCATATGTGCAGCACATTGGGTGCGCCAAGTTGGCGTACTCGTATCGAAAGGACCAGCCATGAGCTTCACTCGCAAGACTCTCAAAATCCTTGCTCTCATCTACTTTGTTTTGGGCATCGCCAGCCTCGTCACCGCCGGCGTCGGTATCGCCACGGGCGGTCTCGATTCCACGTACGGTTCGTACGCCACGCTCGCAGCGGTCGTGCTTATCGCCAAGGGTCTCGTCGACCTTGCCGCAGGCGTCGCCGGTATCAAGGGCGCCAACAAGCCTTCGCAGGTGGACGGCGCGTTTAAGCTCGGTATTGTTGCCGCGGTCGCCACGCTTGCCCAAGCGGTGCTCACGCTTCCCGCGTTTGGCGGCGACGCCATCAACTTTGGCGCCTTTGTCATCGTGGTGTACGACCTGTTCTTTGTTCAGCAGGCACACGCCGTTAAGGCCGAGAACAAGGACCGCCTATAAGCGCTCGCTTCTCATAACCTCTGCAGCCAAGCAACTAAAAAGGGCCGATCGCGCATCTCCGCGGTCGGCCCTTTACGTTTGCCCGGATAAAACCTGCCAAAATAAACCTGTCCCTTTTTGGTAGGTTGCTAGCTGTGGCGGTACTCGGCGATGATGAAATCGATATCGGTCTGGAGCGTGTCCAGGTTTGCCAGGCGCTCTTTGTCGGCAGGGCGCGTGCGGTAGTAGTACGGCGTCATCTGGAACACCGCCTCGATGTCGGCCTGGGTCTGGAGCGTAATATTCGCAGATACCCGCTGCGTTCCGACCAGTTTAAGCTCGGTGACCTGCGGCAGCTTCTCATCATTAAGGTACGGCGTGTCGTAGAGCACCTCTTTGAGCCCAAAGAGATGACGAGCACCCGGTACCACGGTATAGAGTGAGCCCTCTGGCGCCAGCACGCGGGCAAACTCGCGCTCGTTAAAGGGAGCAAAGAGCTCGGTCACCATATCGAAGGCGCCATCGGCCACGGGTATATCCTTCATGTTGGCCACAAAATAGGTCGCATCGCCGCGCCTGGCGGCCAGGCGCACCATCTCTTTGCCCAGGTCGAAACCGTAAGCATCCACGCCCGGCACCGCGCCCATGGCGCTGGTGTAGTAGCCCTCGCCACAGCAAATATCGAGCAGCGTCATGGGATCGTTCGTAGACGCGGCACGCCCAGACACCCGCTCGCGCACCAACTCAACCATCGCATCGCGCAACGGCGCATAGTAACCACGGTTCAGAAAGTCACGACGGCTGCGCGCCTGAGACTTGGGATCGCCCATGGAGTCGCCGCTCTTGGACGAACGCAGCAGATACAGATAGCCCTCGCGAGCACGGTCAAACCGGTGTCCGCCCGCACATGCAGCACCGCGCTCATTGTCCACCAACGGCTCATGGCAAACGGGACACAACAACATGGCAACTCCTTAGCGCGAACAACACAACGCCCACTATTGTCTCACGCCTTCCCCGCCCAGTCGTTTAAGAACGTCCCCAATGACTGGGCGATTAGGAGTATCATCGTCTGCGCAAATAAGCACGAAAAAGCATATTAGAGATTGAGAGCGCATGGCTGACACCGTATCTAAGCACATTGACATGACCACCGGCTCGCTGTGGCGCAATATTCCTTTGTTCGCCTTCCCCGTGGCCGCCACGAGCATCCTGGAGCAGCTGTCGAACCTTATTGCCACGGTCATTATCGGTAACTTCTCGGGCGACCAGGGAACCCTCGCCATGGCGGCGGTCGGCTCCAATGTTCCACTTACCAGTCTTATGCTCAACCTGTTTATTGGCATGTCGCTTGGCTCCAACGTGGTCATCGCCAACGCTATCGGCCGCAACGATCAAAACATGGTCAAACGCGCCGTCCATACCTCGATTTTAATGGCGCTCGTGGGCTTTGTCGTCATCGCGCTGGGCGAGATCTTTGCCGAGCCCATGCTCGCCGCGCTCAACGTTCCCGCCGAGACCATGCCGCTCGCCTCACTCTATCTGCGCGTCTTTTTGCTCAGCATGCCCTCGATCTTGCTCTACAACTTTGAGGCCGCGATCTTCCGCTCCGTCGGCATCACCCGCATGCCGCTGCAGGCGCTTGCCGTGTCCACCGTCCTCAACATTGGCCTGGACCTCATCTTTGTCCCCGTACTCCACTGGGGCGTCGCGGGCGTCGCCATCGCCACCGCCATCGCCTACACCGTCAGCGCCGCTACGCTCTTTATCCGCCTGCTCAAGACCGACTCCGTCGTCCGCGTCACCCCACGCAACCTGGCTATCGACCCCGTCGCCCTCAAGCGCATCGTCAAGATCGGCCTGCCCGCCGGCATCCAAAGCGCCGTCTTTGCCGTCGCCAACATCATCATCCAGTCTGCCATCAACAGCCTGGGCACCGAGGTCATGGCGGCATCGAGCGCCGCCATGAGCCTAGAGTACGTGTGTTACAACCTACTCAACAGCTTTAGCCAGGCTTGCACCACCTTTGTGGGACAAAACCACGGTGCCCGCCAGATCGACCGCTGCACCAAAACGCTCAAGGTCTGCCTGGTCGAAGGCGGTATCGTTGCACTCACCACGATCATCGTTATTGTCGGCCTGGGGCGCGAGATCTTGTCGCTCTTTAACAGCGATCCCAACATCGTCTCGATCGGCTATATCCGCGTATGTTCGATCTTCCCGGCGTACGCCTTTAGCATGTTCTACGAAAACATGTCCGGCTACCTGCGCGGCTTTGGTATCTCGCTCACGCCCGCCCTCATCACCATGATCTGCGTCTGCGGCATCCGCTTCTATTGGGTGTTCTGCGTGTTCCCGCACTTCCGCACCTTTGCGAACATCATGATGGTCTACCCCATCAGCCTGGGCACCACGGCGTTCTTTATGGTCGTGGCGGTACTACTCTGCCACCCGGCACGCACCTATCGCGCCACCCAAGCCAAAGCGACAGCCCGCTAAACACCGCACTCAACGCCACGCCAGTCGTTAATTGACAATATGCGAGCTCATATAGTCGATAAAGCGCCTCGTGGCGATGGGCATGGTGTCCCAGCTGCGCCAAGCGGCCACCACGTCGCGCGAGGGAGCGTGCACGATGGGACGCACGCGAATATCGGCCCGCATGCCCTCGACGGTACGGCGATACAGCATACTCACACCTAGGCCCTCCTCCACCATCGCCATGATGGTGTAGTCGTCGGTCACCTCGCTCGTCACGCGCGGCGACAGCCCATGCGCCGCGAATGCATCGAGCACCAGGCTCTGTTCGCCCTCATCCAGCAGCACAAACGGCTCGGTCGCCAGATCGGCGAGCGTCACCTTTTCCTTTGCCGCCAGCGGATGCGCAGCCGGCAACAGTGCCACCAACTCATCGTGATAGACCACGCGTTTCTCGAGCCCGGCCGTAAATCCACGCGCCGTAAAGCAAAAATCAACCACGCCATCGTGCACCCACTGGGCGTTGCGCGTGTAATCGCCCTGCTTGAGGGTAAAACGTACGCCCGGGTGCAGAGCCCCAAAGTCGCGGATCACGCGCGGCAACACGGTACGACTCACGTTGGTAAACGTCGCAATGCGAATATCGGTCGACGAAAGCCCCAGCAGCTCCTGGCGCTTGCCCTCGAGCTCGGCCTCGGCGGTCACGATTTGGCGCAGATACGGCAGATATTGTTTACCGTCGCGCGTAAGCGAAACGCCCTGCTTTCCGCGCTCGATAAGCGTGGTACCCAGCTCGCGCTCGAGCGCCTTAACGGCCTGACTCACCGCACTTTGCGTATAGCCCAGCTCGTCCGCCGCGCCCTTAAGACTGCCGCGATCGACCACCATACAAACAATCTGATACCGCGATGCCATCGTGCCTCCACAACAATGCAGCCGTAAAACGTTTTGCCAGTGCTTTTCCTAATGACATTAGCATTTCTTAATCATACTGAAGATACATTCTCTTTACTACATCCACATCTGGGAGCAGAATCCTTTTTACGAAACCGTTCTGTAACAAAAGGAGTCCCATGGATCGCAAAAAAGCAATCGCGCTCTCATTTTCCGTTCCCGTCGCATGGGGCTTTTCGTATCCCCTCATGAAGATCGGCATGGACAGCATGAACGCCACGAGCATCGTCGCGCTACGCTGCATCATCGCCTTTGTGGCCTGCCTGCTGCTCTTCCACAAGCACGCGTTGCGCATCAACCGCGACCTTATGGTCCGTGCCGCCATCATCGGCGCCATTATGGCAACCGAGCTCACCTGCATGTGCCTGGGCTCCAGCCTCACCTCCGCCTCCACCGCCGGCTTTTTGCAGAGCCTGACGGTCGTGATCGTGCCGTTTGCCAACGCCGCCCTGCTGCGTCGCGCCCCCGAGCGCAAAGTGCTCATCGGCACAGCCATCGTCACCTGCGGCATGTTGCTGCTCTCGGGCGCCGACTTTACCAGTTTGAACCCGGGCGCGCTCATCATGCTGCTCTCCGCCTTTGTCTACGCCGGTCATATCATTGTGGCGAAGCGCTTTGTCGAAGATGTCGACCCGCTGGCTCTGGGTGTTTGGCAGCTGGGCTTCGGAGGCTTGTTCTCGGGCATCGCCGCATTCACCTTTGGCGGCTTCACGCTCCCCGGCACGCCGGGCGAGGTCGTGGTCGTCGTCGCACTCGCACTCATCTGCTCTGCCTACGGCTTTATCACCCAGACGCTCGTGCAGCCCCACGTGCCCGCCGAGACCACCGGCTTCGCCTTCTCGCTCGAGCCGGTCTGCTCTGCCGTCTTCTCGTTCTTCCTGGTCGGCGAGGTCTTGAGCCCCATCGCCTTCTTTGGCGCCGCCCTCATCCTCACCGGCGTCATGGTGGCAACCGTCGAGCTCCCGCGACTTCATGCGCATGCTCACGACCATGCCCGTATGGCAGGAGCGCCCGAGCGCGTCTCGTAGTCCCCACTCCTTATGCAGCCGCGGCATAAAGGCAACCGGTGCGCCTTTACAATAGATGCCAACAGAGCATCTGCCATAAAGGAGCCCCATGGACACCGCAACTCGCGACCACAACATAGCAACTTGGTTGGGCGATGCGCCGCAGCCGGTACGTGACACTACGAACCAGCTGCTCGAGCGTATCGCCCTTCTGCGTGCCGAGCAGACCATCTACCCGGCACAAGACGACATCCTCAATGCCCTCGCCTACACGCCGGCCGACCAGGTCAAAGTTGTCATTTTGGGTCAAGATCCCTATCACGGACCCAACCAGGCCATGGGGCTGTCGTTCTCGGTCCCCACGACGCAAACCAAGTTGCCGCCGAGCCTGCGCAACATCTACAAGGAACTCAATGCCGATCTGGACTGCCCTATTCCCGCCACAGGAGATTTAACGCCATGGGCACAACAGGGCGTCCTGCTTCTCAACACTACGCTCACCGTGCGCGAGCATGCCGCGAACTCGCACGCCAAGCTGGGCTGGAGCACGCTCACCGACTACGTTATCGAACGCTGCTGCCAGCTGCCCCAACCGGTTGTCTTTTTGGCATGGGGCCGCTTTGCCCAGCAGATGGTCGAGGGCAAGCTCGTCGCAACTGGCGCGGGCAAGGCAACCGACAAGTTCTGTCTGGCCTCCACGCACCCCTCGCCGCTTTCGGCCAATCGTGCCACGGCAGAACTCCCCGCCTTTATGGGGTCGCGTCCCTTCTCGGCAGCCAATCGGCTACTCGAACAGTACGGCTCGACCCCCGTCAACTGGACTTGCCTCGGCTAAAAATCGATACATCAAAAACGCGCCCGACGGCTTTCCGTCGGGCGCGTTTCCTATTCGGGCCAAATAAATTGTGTGCGACCGGCCTCGCCGCCATCGATCAACAGACTCTGTCCGGTCATAAACCGGTTGGTCACGCCCACAAAGTAGATCCACTCGGCGATCTCTTGGGCGGTGGCCCAGCGTTTAAGCGGCGTGAGCTCCATAATCTGGTTCCACAGACACTTGTCTTCCATCACGCAACGGTTGAGCGGCGTGATAACGCCGCCCGGGTCCACACTGTTGGCGATGGCCTGCGGTGCCAGGCGGTTTGCAAGGTTCTTGGTGTAGGCGATAACGCCGCCCTTGCTGGCGGCATAGGCGGGAAACTCCGACCCCGTATGCCCACTCGCCGACCCCACATTGACCACGGATTTGATAGCGGGCGCCGGCTTGGCGGCAAGCCCCTCCCCCACAAAGGCGTAGCGCTCGGTCACGTTGATGGTGCCACACAGGTTGGCGGCGATGTCGTCGGCCGAATCCTGCGTACCGGCGACGTTCACGATCACCTGAGGCTCAAGGTCGCTTGGAAACGAGTCCGGCTCGCGGACATCAACGATCAGATGGCGGTAGCGCTCGTGTTCGACCGCCGGCGACAGCAGATCAAAGCCCACGACCTCGTGGCCCTCATCCAAAAAGCGCTGCACACACGCGGCTCCGATACCGCCCGAAGCGCCCGTGATCAAAACCCGCATACTTGCTCCTTAGGCGGTTGCGTGGCGCTCGAGGTACTCGGAGCCCACATTCTCACGCTCCCAGCCGCGCACGACCTTGTAGCCCACGGGGCTCAGGAAGACCTCGCACAGCAGCTCGGCGACAGCGCCGGTCAGCGAGCACATGAGGACCTGCACCCAGGTCCAACCAAAGAACGTGTGGCTCACCACGATGGCAAAGACCAGGTTGTCGATAAACTGGCCAACACCCGTGGACACATAGGAGCGGAAGGCGAAGCTCGCAAAGTTATTCTTTTTGAGCATACGGCCGAGCGACTGGTTGAGCGTGGAGTTAACCACGGCAGAAACGAGCATGGCAAGCGAAGAGCCCAGCACCACGTACCAGGTGCCGCCGATGGTGGCGTTAAGGGCGGTGTTGACCTCGATCATGCCCGTGTCGTAGTAGGCGCCCCACATGCCGGGCGTGAGCGAACATGCCCAAAAGCAGAGACTTACGGCCAGGTTGACCAGCAGCGCAAGGATAGAGATTTTGATGGATGCCTTGGCGCCAAAGCGCTTGCAGATCATATCCTGACACAAAAACGAGACCCAGCTCACCACAAAGCCGCAGTCGAGCGCCAGATACGGCAGGCTGATAAGCTCTTTGTTGGCCAGCAGGTTCATCATGATGACGCTCACGAAAAACAGCGAAACCGTTGCCGCGGGAATGCTCCGCAACAGGACCTTGTAGTCCTCCATGACCTTCTTGATCATTATGTACTCCTTTGGTTTTAGGTTTAACGAGCAGGATATCGGACCCGAACTGCTCGGACGCCTCGGTCTTGAGACGACGGTGGGTATGATAGCCGCTCGCGCGGCATCAGGCAAGCGAACGGCGCGGCAGCCCCGCAGGACCACCGCGCCGATGCGTTAAAAGGCCACGTTGCCAAACTCCGACAGGATAAGGTCGGGGTTGTGGTCAGTTGCCCAATCCACGTTCCACGGGCTCGTGAACAGCAGCAGCTTACCGCCGCGCATGTCCTCGACACGCAGCGTGTCGCGCGTGAGCGAAAGGCCCGGGATATCGATAGTGTCGGGGTCGTTCTGGATCCAGCGGATGTCCGTATAGGGCAGCGGCTGGCGACGAACCTCAACACGGTACTCGGCCTTGAGGCGGCGCTCAAGTACCTCAAACTGCAGCACGCCGACCACGCCCACGATAACGCTCTCCATGCCGGCGCCCAGCTCGCGGAAGATCTGGATGGCACCCTCCTGGGCAAGCTCCTCCATACCCTTGACGAACTGCTTGCGCTTGAGCGTATCGACCTGCGTAATGCGAGCGAACATCTCGGGGGCAAACGTCGGGATCTGCGGATACTGCACGTGGCGCTTGCCGGAGCACACGGTGTCGCCGATGCTAAAGATACCCGGGTCGAACAGGCCCACGATATCGCCCGCGTACGCCTCGTCCACGATAGCGCGGTCATCGGCCATCATCGACGTGCCCGTAGCAAGCTTAAGTTTGCGGTTACCCTGCACGTGGAAGGCGTCCATACCGCGCTCGAACTTGCCCGAGCAAATGCGCACAAAGGCGATGCGGTCACGGTGGTTCTTGTCCATGTTGGCCTGGATCTTAAACACAAAGCCGCTAAAGTCGTCGCGGCAGGGATCGACCGGCTCGCTGGTGAGCGTATCGGTATAGGCGCGCGGCGTCGGGGCCAGACGCAGGAACTCCTTGAGGAAGGGCTCCACGCCAAAGTTGGTGAGCGCCGAGCCAAAGAACGCCGGGCTCAGTTTGCCGCAGGCCACAGCATCCAAGTCGAGCTCGTCGCCGGCACCATCGAGCAGCTCGATATCGTCCATCAGGTTCTTATGGTTCTCCTCGCCGATGAGCTCATCCATGGAAGGATCACCCAGCTCGGCCTCGACCTCGGCGACCTTCTTGGTGGCGTTAGCGTGGCCGTCGCCCTCAAAGGCAATGACGCGACGGGTCTGACGATCGAACACGCCGCGGAAATTCTGGCCACAACCGATGGGCCAGTTCATGGGATATGTTTCGATCCCCAACACCTGTTCAATCTCCTCCAGAAGGTCGAAGGGATTCTGCGCGTCCCTGTCCATCTTGTTGATGAAAGTGAAAATGGGGATGCCGCGCATGGTACACACCTTGAACAGCTTTTTGGTCTGGTTCTCCACGCCCTTGGCCGCGTCGATGACCATGACCGCGCTGTCCGCCGCCATCAGCGTGCGGTAGGTATCCTCGGAAAAGTCCTGATGTCCCGGAGTGTCCAGGATGTTGACGCAATAACCGTTGTAGCGGAACTGCAGAACAGAGCTGGTCACCGAGATGCCGCGCTGCTTTTCGATCTCCATCCAATCCGACACAGCGGCGCGCGCGCCCTTTTTGCCTTTCACGATGCCCGCCTGCTGGATGGCGCCGCCGTACAAAAGCAGCTTTTCCGTCAGCGTCGTCTTGCCCGCGTCCGGGTGCGAAATGATCGCGAACGTGCGGCGCTTATCGATCTGTTCGATAAAGTTTTCCACAAAAATCCTCCAAACCCGATATCCATGTTGAAAATACAATTTATTGTATGATATTCCGCGCAAAAAAACAAGGCGGACGACCAAAAAAGCCGCATTTTTGCGGTGCTCGTGCCAAAGAGGTCACACGATGATGTTTTTGATGAGCAGCGACATGGAGCCGTCCGGGTTGCGGATGAACTCCAGGGCGCTCTCGTCCCGGTACACATTCACCGGTACCTTGATCTCAACGCCGCCCGCGCTGCGCAGGCTCTGCTTTTCCATACGGCGCACCGCCGGGGCCGAAAGGGGCAGCGGCTCGTCCAGCGTGATATCATGCTCGGCCAGAGCCTTGGTGAAAGCCTCCCGCGCGTGGGGCATATCGCCGTACAGCTTGTCGCAGATCGCCTGCACGGGAACGGGGTCCGGCTTGCCCGCCCTGGATTTTTCCTCCGCGCGGGCCGCATAAAATTCCTCGCACACAGCCATGGCGAGCTCCGGCTCATCCACGCCGGTGTTCCCGTAGAACTGCTGGTTTACCTCACCCGCAACCGCCTGGATGGCCGAAAGCTTCTCCCGCGGGGACAGCCCTGCCCGACAGCCCAGGATTCGGCTGCCCAGGTACGTTTGTTTGCGGCCGTCTATCTCGTACTTTTTTTCCAGCAGGCGCACGGCGTTGGTGCGCAGGTCCACAAAAAACGCCTCGTCCGCCTTACCGGACGTGCCCGGCAGCACCGTGCCCTGGCGCACTACCTCATTGACGGCGGGCCCGCCGTCCATACGGCAGTAATGCAGCCACCCGGGCTTGTAATTCAGCTTCAGCGCGGCCAGATATTCCGCACCGTCGATCTCCAGCAGAAGAAACGCCGCGTCTCCCGCGGGGATGGCCGGATTTTCCTGCATCACACGGAACCAGTCTCCGGCAATGACAGCCGTCTTTTTTTCAAAATCATCCTCGATGTTCCATAAGAGCGGCAGGAAGGCCGAATCGTCCGCCAGCGTGCAGGCCTTGGCCTCGTCGCTGGCAAAGCACTTGGCTGCGTGGCCGGCCAGATATTGCAGCGCGTCCTCGGAGGGCGGCAGGATGGCCTCGGATAAAATGGGCGCGTCCACGGCCGGGTCCAGCACGTGGAGGATGGCCTTGATGAGTTCGATGTTCATAGCTCTGTTCCTTTCCTTTTGGCAACCTTTTTATTATACTAAAAAATGCCGCGTATGAAAAGGTGCCTTCGTGCAGGAAAACATCTCTCAAGGTATCCGCCATGGGCTTTGGATAAGCCGTCCGGCCGCGAAGCGACGGCGGCAAATCTTCGCCGCCAGGGACATGCCCCGGCAATTTTGGATGCCCGGTGCGCGAAAAAACCCCGGCAATCCAAAGAGGATCGCCGGGGTTTTAAATACACCTGGCGCCAAGCCGTCGGGGGCAAAGCCGATACCTTCCTGCACCAGAGGTACATACAGTGACATTTGGGTCAAGCCACAGGCGGACGCGTCACGCGGGACCTGTTCTTGAACCGACGTTCAGCCGTACAGTTCCTCCAAGACCGTTCCGCGGAATTCCAGAAATGCGGCGGCCTGGGTGCGCGCGCTTTCGTACGCGGCGGAAAGGCGGCGCTCCACGACAGCCATGTCGTCCGCGCTTTCCATGGGCAGCAGCAGCGCATACTGGCTGCGGCTGTATTTTGTAAAGGTGTCGCTTTTGCGCAGCGTGCCGGCGATCGCCAGTTTCAAATCGTCCATGGCCTCGGCCAGCGCTTCCCCCTCGGGTGCACGGCCGCCGTCCGGCCCCTGAACGGTGATGAGCATCAGCGCCACCACCTGCCGCGCGCGCTGCGCGGTACGGGCCACGATGGCGTACATGCGCTTGAACACCTCATAGTTGCAGTAAAACGCACCGCGGTCGCTGCGCTGGCTGCGCAGCGCGTCGGACAGCTCGTCCCGAATGGCCGCAAAATCCTGCTCGGTCTTATTCACAGCCTCGGCTGCCGCGGCGTAAATGGAGCCGATTTCCGCGCACAGCGGGCGTCCCATCTCCTCTTCAAAATAGCGCGCCGTCTTGTTGTAGGCGATCACAATGGCCCGCTGCATGTGCAGCGCGTCCAGCGCACGGAACGTCCACAGCGCGATATCCTCGTCCAGCGGGTCCGTCACAGATGCGCGGGAGGCAACGTCCAGCAGCTCGCCGTAGTCGTTCTCCCCGGCAAGGCAGGCGCACAGGGCGCGGGCGCTGGCAAGATACCGGCGCGTAAAGCCCCGTGCCGCGCGCATCACCCACACCTCACCGGCCAGCTGGGGCAGCAGTTCTCCCCGGAACGCTCCCTCCGCTTTGCGCCAGGCTGCCATTTTTGCTTCGCTGCCGCCGGTGCAGCGCTCGGCCTTTTCGCACATCTGTTCAAAGCGCTCGGTATCGACGCTCCACTTGATATGCCCGTTCAGGCAATAACCGCCCGCACGGAACAGGATGGGACTTTCAGCGGGCTTGACCGGCCCGGCCAGCTCCCGCCGC